>CAYXAG010000068.1:0-2613 GCA_964462235.1 uncultured Candidatus Saccharibacteria bacterium | reverse complement strand
TTCTTTTGAAAATGGAAAGGGTCCCTCAATGTTCTTTGCTCCTTGAGAGGGTAAAATATGGTACAGATACTCGGCGTTGCGTTTGATTTGGAAGGCGCGGTGGTAGATGTAGAGCCGGCGCACCACGGGGGGTGGCTACGCGCGGCAGATGAGATCGGCGTGCATCTGACGATTGAAGAGGCGATTGAAAAGGTGCCGCATTTCATCGGCGGCCCGGATCCGTATATTGTCGCGGAGATCTTCGCGCTTGCCCCGACAAATCCCTTGTGCGGCGCCAATGCGTTTCTTGCGAGCAAGTGGACGCATTATGACGAACTCGTGGAGACGGTTGATCTCGCGCCGCGATCGGGCTTTTTGGATGTGCTGGAGCAGTTTCGCTCGCGTGGTCTGAAGACATCCATCGGCACTGCCGTGGATTCGGGACGGGGGTTGGCTCTGCTCCGGCGTTCGGGTCTGCACAAATTGTTTTCCCTCCCTGATATTGTTCTGCCCGCTGACGTCAAAAATCAAAAGCCCGCGCCGGATTGTTTTCTGGAGACCGCGCGGCGCATGGGTGTCAGGCCTTGCGAGCAGCTGGTGTTTGAGGACTCGCCCCGCGGGGTGAGGTCCGGGGTCGCCGCCGGTTCCCGCGTTATCGGCGTGCCGGTGTATGACAATCCGGTGGGCAAAGCGCGGCTTGTGGAAGCCGGAGCGGTCCGTATTTATACGGACTGGCGCTGTATCAATGTCGCGGAATTAGTTAATTTCTGGTCGTGAGAAGGGGTGTGTGTATGAGTTTTGCGACAAAGTTTCTTGCCGGGTACATTCAGATTCTGGAGGAGATGGTTTTGGACGAAGCCCACGACAAGACCATAGATCGCATGGCGGAGATTCTTGCCGATTGCCGTTCTCTTGGCGGGCGTCTGTTTACGGCAGGATCGGGTGGAGGCGCGGGGTACGCATCACATGCCGCAAGCGACTTTCGTAACATCGTTGGCATTGAATCGTATGCCATAGGGGACAATCTTTCGGAACTCACCGCGCTGATCAACGACTATGATTGGGCGAGCGCTTATGAGCATTCGTTACGAAACAGTCGTCTGAATCCGAGGGACGTTCTCATGGTTTTTTCGGTTGGGGGCGGCGATGAGGAGCGCCATGTCAGCCCCAATTTAGTCGCGGCGGTCGGGTATAGTAAGCAGGTGGGCGCGCGTGTTTTGGGCATTGTCGGGCGCGATGGAGGATACACTGCTCGCCTCGCCGATGCCTGCCTGGTAATTCCGACGGTCAATCCGGAATACGTGACGCCTTACACGGAGGGCTTGCAAGCAGCGGTGTGGCACCTGTTGGTGTCGCATCCGCGGCTGAAAGTGAGTCAGACCAAGTGGGAATCTGTGCTTACACAAGGAGGCGGGATATGAAGCTTTTTGGGGATACCGCAAATTTGGTTGAGATTCGGACGCTCATGGAAGCAGGGGTGGTGCGCGGCATCACCACGAATCCCTCGCTTCTGGCTCGTGAGCCGAAAGCGGAATTCCACGTCCATGTCGGACGCATCATTGACATCCTGCGGGATTACGAGGATATACATCTCTCGGTAGAGGTGTTTTCGCGTGACCCCGAGGAAATTCTGCGTCAGGCAGAGGGATTCATGAAGTCGTTCCACTATGAGCATCTGTCTATAAAGGTGCAGATAGGATGGGACGAGTTGCCGGTGATCCGAAAACTTTCCAGAGAAGGGTTCTCGGTTAATTGCACGGCGTGCATGAGCGTCAATCAGGCATTGTTGGCCGCGGGTGCCGGAGCCAGCTTCATCTCCTTTTTCTGGGGCAGGATCCGTGACGTCACCAAGCCCGAACATGCAGTTGAGCGGCTTCTCACAGAAGAGCAAGGGATGCTGGATTCTTGCGATTACGATCCGGCGCGGGTCGTGCGCGCAGGGCATCACATCCTTGCGTCATACGAGCCGCGGCCGGAGATCATTGTCGGAAGTATTCGGACAGCCACGGATATTCGTGACGCGGCCATGGCCGGCGCCGACATCGTGACCGTGCCGTTCAAATTCTTTGGGCAGATGGCAAGCCACTTTAAGACAGATGAAGTGGTGAGTCAGTTTCTGACGGCTTTTGAGCATTGGATGCAATAGCGTACGGCAGTATGGCGGGGTTGCAAAACCTCGCTTTTTCTTTTTCGAGGTATAGATGTTGCCGGGTTCTGCCTGCGGAACTTTGCAATCCGGCGGATCTTTTGTATGATACAAAGCAATGGCACGAAAGAAGCGGAACAAAAAGGAGAGAAGAGGGGGCACGGATGATTCGTCCGAGTCGGGGAATGCGCACGGCGGTCTCTCCCCCGAAACCAAAAAAGGGATTTTTGCGATCATCGCCTTTGTCGCTTGCGCACTCCTTGTCTTGAGTTATGTCGGTAAGGGCGGGAGCGCGGGAGCCGGCATATTCAAACTTTTGTCATGGCTTCTGGGGAGCGGTTATTTTTTTGCGCCGCTCATGTTCGTTCTGGTCGGATTTTCTTTTGTGTTCTCCCACGAGCGCAAAATCATTGCCGTAGCATCCGTCGGAGGAGTTCTTTTTCTCGTCTCCTGCTTGGCACTTCTCAATATTCTTTTCGGGAGCGGGG
>CAYXAG010000067.1:0-3964 GCA_964462235.1 uncultured Candidatus Saccharibacteria bacterium | reverse complement strand
CATCCCCATCGCCGTGATCCGCGACCAGCTTGAAATCCGCTCGGCCGCATCGCTGGCCGATTATTCTTTCATTCTCAAACAATACCGCCGGGATCTTTCCATCGCCGACATCTACATCCCCCGCGATCAGTATGACAAAAAGAAAGTTGCTATTCTTACCATCATAAAAAAGTATCACACAAGCGCGCCAGCGGAACTCATACTGGACCCATGACGCGAATTCTTGCCATTGAAACAAGCTGCGATGAAACCGCGATTGCGATTGCGGAGTTTTCCGGGCCAGCCACGCACCCGGCAGTACGGGTACGGTCGCATATCGTATTGTCGCAGGTGCAGCTGCACGCCCCGTTCGGAGGTGTCGTGCCAAACCTTGCGCGCAGGGAGCACGAGAAGAATCTTGTCCCGATACTCATGCAGGCACTACGAGAAGCAAAAATTATGAATCAAGAAATAAGCAAAAATAAACATCCTGAATCCCTTGCTTCTTGCTTCTTGACTCTTGATACTATCTTGGCGCGCGAACCCGAGCTCAATGGCCAGCTCAAAAAAAATATCGCGCATCTTCCCGCACCCGATATTGATGCGATTGCCGTGACCTACGGCCCGGGCCTGGCTCCGGCGCTCTGGACCGGCATCAATTTTGCCAAAGCCCTGGCCGCACTATGGAAAAAACCCGTGATTCCGACAAATCACATGGCCGGGCATCTTTATTCCGCGCTTCTGGAGCCGGACCCCAAAAAAGGCGGTGCGTTTTTCATGCCCCGCCTGTCCTTTCCGGCTCTGGCGCTCTTGGTAAGCGGCGGGCATACGGAACTTATCCTCATGAGGGCTCACGGAAAATTTAGGATTTTAGGCCAGACACTTGATGATGCCGCTGGAGAGGCGTTTGATAAAACCGCCCGCATCCTCGGGCTTCCCTATCCGGGCGGGCCGGAAATCGCGCGGCTTGCCGCAGACGGCAGGCATGGCGCCTACCCGCTCCCGCGACCCATGCTCAACACCAAAGATTACCATTTCAGCTTCTCCGGCCTGAAAACCGCGGCACTCTATCTTGTCCGCGATATCGGAAAACTCACGTTGCAAAAGAAAAAAGACATTGCCGCATCGTTTCAAGCCGCGGCCCTGGAGGTACTTGTCAAAAAAACAATCCGCGCTGCCAAAGAATACCGAGCGAAAACCGTACTCCTGGGCGGCGGGGTGGCGGCCAATGACGCACTACGCTCTTTTCTCCGTGTCGCACTCAAGAAAGAGTCCCCACAATTCAGTGTCCGATTTCCGGTCTCCAGCCTGTGTGGCGACAACGCGCTCATGATCGCCGCAGCCGCATATTTTTGCGGCACAAAAAAAGCCCTGGACAAAGTCCGGGCTGATGCGAATGCGCGCCTAGACGCGCATCATAGATATGGGTAGAGACCGATACTGATCTCTACACAGAGACCCATATCACCCACAGACCCCTATCTTGAGGATCGCCGACTTGCAAGGCATCCCTGCGCGCGCAGACATGAAAGAAGATCCGCCTCCAACCGGGCATTAACCCTCACCCCCTCAAAAGGGGCCCCGTGCCCGATTCCGCGCCACCGCCGAAAAGTAAGTTCCTTTCCCGAAAGGCCTTCTGTCAAAGAAGCCGTCTCAAAGGCGCCCACGAGTAATCCCTCCGCGTCCTCCAGCACCACCACCACGGTCTCTTGATCCTCGTCAGGCACAACACGAATACGATACTCGACAACGCCTTGTTGCATAAAACCTCCCCATTGCGCAAAGAGCCATCTTCGCTTATGCTCACAAAAAAGAGTGTAGGACAAAAATATTTCCATGTCAACCGCGACATCGCCCCAATATAATCCCCGAGATATTGAAGATAAGATCTACCGGATGTGGGAGGAATCCGGCTTTTTTGATCCGGATCATTTGGCGCGCGGGTCCGGCCGCGCGAGCAAGCCTTTCACCATCATCATGCCCCCGCCCAATGCCAACGGCTCCCTTCACATTGGACATGCGGTGTTTGTCACGCTCCAGGACATCATGATCCGCTACAAACGGATGGCTGGATTCAAAACGCTCTGGCTCCCGGGCGCGGATCACGCGGGATTTGAAACCCAGGTGGTGTTTGACAAGAAATTGGAGTACCAGGGGCGCAGTCGCTTTGCCATCCCGCGCGACCAACTCTATCAGGAGATGCTCGCCTTCACCCTGGAAAACAAAAAAGTCATGGAGGGGCAGCTGCGCAAACTGGGCGCCTCATGCGACTGGAGCCGAGAGAAATTTACGCTTGATCCTGATATCATACAAAAAACCCAAGATGCATTCGTGGAATTTTATGAGCGTGGCCTGGTGTACCGAGGCGAGCGCATCATCAACTGGTGCGTGAAGCATCAAACCGCGCTCGCGGATTTGGAAACCGCCCATAGCGAGAGAAAAGATCCCCTGTACTATTTCCAATACGGCCCGTTTGTGATTGCAACCAGCCGTCCCGAGACCAAATTTGGCGACAAATATGTGGTCATGCATCCCAAAGACAAGCGGTATGCAAAGTATAAAGACGGCCAGCAAATTGGACTTGAATGGATCAACGGGCCGATTACCGCGACCATTGTGAAGGACGACGCGATTGATATGGCGTTTGGCACGGGTGTCATGACCATTACCTCGTGGCACGATCCGGTGGACTTTGAAATCGCCGAGCGCCACGGCCTTCAAAAGGAACAGATTATAGATCGCACGGGCAAACTGCTTCCCATTGCCGGAGAATTTGCGGGCATGAAAATCGCCGATGCCCGGCCCCTCATCGCCCAAAAACTCAAATCAAAAGGCCTGCTCGTAAAAACAGAAGAGGAGTATAACCACAAAATTTCGGTCTGCTACAAATGCAAGCACCCGATTGAGCCGCAAATCATGCCGCAGTGGTTTTTGAAAATGAAGCCGCTGGCGGCACCCGCCATCAAAGCCGTGGAGCAAGGAAAAATCGTGTTTGTCCCCGCCCGCTTCAAAAAAATCTATTGTGCGTGGCTGCGCAACATCCGCGACTGGAATCTCTCCCAACAAATCACCTGGGGAATTAGGATTCCCGCTTGGTATCTGAAGAAAGTTGCTCCAGGGGCCATGAAGAGACCACTGCTCATGCCTGAAGTTTATTGTGGGATTGAATCACCGAGAACCACCCCCAAAGGATTTATATGGCAACAGGACCCGGACGTATTCACGACGTGGTTTTCCTCCGGGCAATGGCCGTATCTGGCGCTCGGCTATCCGGACAGCAAAGATTACCGGACGTTCTATCCGACCGATGTGATGGAAACCGGATGGGATATTTTATTCTTCTGGGTGGCGCGCATGGTTATGCTGGGTCTGGCGCGCACAGGCAAAGTCCCTTTCAAAACCGTATACTTGAACGGCTTGGTCCGCGACAAGGATCGCCAGAAAATGTCCAAATCAAAAGGGAACGTCATTGATCCCCTGGGGATTGCCGAGCAATATGGGGCGGATGCCCTGCGCATGGCGCTTGTCATCGGCAATCTGCCGGGCAGCGACATCATCATCTCCGAAGACAAAATACGGGGCTACCGCAATTTTGCAAACAAAATCTGGAACGCGACGCGCTTTCTCCTGCCGCATATCCACACTCCTCCGCAGAAAAATAAAGTTCGATACGCCGCATCAGAGAGACACATGCTCGCCAAGCTCAAAAAGCTCGCCAAAGACACGACCAAAGACATGGATGGCTTCAGATTCCATCACGCGGCTGACCGCCTCTACCACTTCTTCTGGCATTACTATGCCGATGAGGTGATTGAGCAGATGAAGCCGAGCCTTGCGCGGGAAGACGGCGGCGTAGAAAAAGAGACTGCCAAAGCAGTCCTTCTTGAATTTCACAAAACCCTTATCACCCTCCTCCATCCCTTCATGCCGTTCATCACCGAAGAGATCTGGCGGCATCTCCCGCACAAAAATAAAAAACTCCTCA
>CAYXAG010000066.1:0-4131 GCA_964462235.1 uncultured Candidatus Saccharibacteria bacterium | reverse complement strand
GAGGCGGCCCGGATCTTGGGCTACGACAACATCACGCCACGCCATCCGCGAGTCGCGGCCCGACCCGCTGATCGTAACGAAGAGCGCTGGTGGGAAGAACGTGTGCGCGATCTTGCCGCGGGCGCCGGATTTTGCGAGAGCATACTCTCCTCATTCACGAGCGATCAGGAACTGGAGCATTTTTTTCTGGATCCAAGCGTTGCTCCGCAGCTGGAAAACCCCATGAATCCGGAAACTAAATATCTGGTGCCCCAGGCAATCGTAAAGTATGTCGTCTCGGCCGCGCAAAACCTGCGCCACACGCCTGACGCAGCCATATTCGGCATCGCCAAGTCATTTCAAAAAACATCGCGCGGGACAGT
Source organism: uncultured Candidatus Saccharibacteria bacterium (assembly GCA_964462235.1). Taxonomy (GTDB): domain Bacteria; phylum Patescibacteriota; class Minisyncoccia; order Sungbacterales; family HO2-52-23; genus CAYXAG01. The sequence continues at coordinate 3,769 of CAYXAG010000066.1, read as the reverse complement.
GCGGGAACAAAAAGAATTGATACTCGCCCTTGCCAGGAAAGGAGGATCCGGCGAGGAAGAATTTTATGAATTGAAAGGCGTGGCTGACCGGATGTTTGAAGGGCTCGGGATTGACGAGGCGTGGTATGATGACATACGAAAATCAGGAATTAAGAATCAGGAATTAAGAATCTACCACCCGTATCGGTATGCGGAAATAAAAATTGGGAATGGAAAAATCGGCGCGATCGGCGAGATCCACCCGGCAGTCTTAAAAAATCTGAAGTGTCTGCCAAGGATCGTGGCGGCAGAAATTGATTTTGAGAAGCTTGCGGCCGCGGCCCAAGACGAGAGCGAATTCCGCCCCATCGGCAAGTACCCGACCATCATTCGCGACATTGCCGTCGTGGTGAGCGCAGACACGCGGGTCCAGGATGTTGAAAATATCATCGCAGCGGCCGGGGGCGATCTCCTCGCAGACACCGATCTTTTTGACTATTTCCATGATGATGCCCTCGCATCGGACGGCCAAAAAAGTCTGGCGTTCCATCTTCTTTTTCAGTCGCCGGAACGCACGCTCACGGACGCGGAAATTGACCGCCTCATGCAAAACATCACCGCAGCGCTGGAAGGGAAAAACTGGGTGGTGAAAAAATAACCCTACACCGATGGCATGGTTTGCCGTTGAGTATACCTACTTCATTTTCACGTGCGCGTGGATCCCTCTTTGGACTTTCTGTTTTATCGCCGCCAAAAAAGTCAGAAGAGAATTGCTTTTCGTCAGCGGCCTCGGAGCGCTGACTGGCTTCCTCCTTGAATGGTTTGTCTGGACACGCGATTGGGTTCGGCCGGTCACGCTTACCGCGACACCGGCAGGCATTGAAGATATACTCCTCGGATGGTGCATCGGCGGCATCGCGGCTGTTTTGTTTGAAGTATGGTTTCCGCATGCGCGGGCGCAGACGGCACGCCTTCATGCCGCAGATTTTTGGATCATTGTCGCCGCATCCTGTACATTCGGCCTGCTCTCTTTTTTTTCTCTCGGCCTACATTCTTTTTTTGCATGGCTTATCAGCGTCGGCGTTCCGACCGCCGTGATTCTCTGGCGACGGCCCGATCTTATCCGCGAATCTCTGCTCACCGGAGCAGCACTCATCGCATACTCCATCCCCGCATATCTATTGGTATTCTGGCTCAACCCCGGTTTCCGATCATCCTACTGGCAATGGAACAATCTCTCCGGCGTAGCGCCTCTGGGCATACCCATAGAAGACCTTGTGTGGTTCTTCACGGCGGGCGCTTTTATCGCCCCGCTGTACGACTACTGGTGCCACCGCCGACTTGCGGCGCGGCACGCGGCCTGATATGATCGCAGCATGGAAACGCCGACCGTTGTAAAACAAACCAAAGAGTATTTGCTGGTAAAAATTCCCTTGCCTCCGCAGCGACAGAGGACTACGGAGGTGTCGGGACCGATGCGAAGGGATAAAAAATCCGCGATGAGCGCCGGAGAAAAGCGCTTGCGGAAAGCGCTGGAAGAAAGCGAGCGTGATGTGCGCGCCGGACGGGTCATCACCGCGCCAAACATACCCGAAGCGCTGCGTCGCTATGAGAAACGACAGTGGGATTAAAATCATTCACAGTGCCCGCTTCCTGAAATCCGCGCGGAAACTCCCCGAGCCAGTACTCAAAAAAGCGGGGACGCGGGATGCCCTCTTCCGGAAAAACCCTTTTGATCCTCAATTGCGGACCCATAAACTTCATGGGCCGCTGGACGGCTTTTATGCGTATTCGGTTGACCATCGCTACCGGATTATTTTTTCGTTTCAGAATGACACAACCATCATCTATCACGAGATGGGACCCATCGCATCTACGGCGCGGAATAATGTGCGGCAAAAAATAGGAAAATAAAAAGAGCGCACGCACTCCTGCTTGCGCTCTACTTGTCCTGATAGCCGTATCGCAGATAATACCGACGCAACTTCTCCAATGCCTGCGTTTCAATCTGGCGCGCCCGCTCGCGCGAAAAATCAAGATGGCGGCCGATCTCGCCCAACGAGTGCGGCAGCTCTCCGGTATGGCCGCGCATGACAATGATCGTCCGTTCTCTCTCGGTCAAAGATCCAAGGCCCAGCTGCATCCATAAAGGGGTGGAGCGCGCGATCATCGCATCTGCCGGATCCTGACTTTTCGGATCGGGCAGCAGCGAGCCGATGGTTGCGGTCTCGCCCGGCCAAATCGGGCGCTCCAGGGACACGGTCCTCAATGTGGCCGCATCGGCCACACTACGCACATGCCGCGGATCCCATTCCAGGCAAGTGGCGAGTTCATCCTCGCCTGGACTTCTACCATGCCGCAGGCGGAACACCTGCACCGCGCCAAGATACTTTTTGACATCCTCATCCATGTACGACGGCAGACGTATAATCCTGCGCTGTTCGGAAAGCGCGAGACCGATCGCCTGTCGGATCCAATACGACGCATAGGTGACAAACCGAAGATCCCTGGCGCACTCAAACTTGTCCACTGCGCGCATGAGCCCCTTGTTCCCCTCCTGAATCAGATCCAAAAATCCATGCCTCTGCCTCGGTATTTCGCAGCGACTGTTATCGCAAACCTCAAATTGTGCTGCACGATCTCATTGCGCACCTCCTCTGCGCGTCTGTATGCCGACAGCCAGCCAGAGCATTCTTCCTCCAGGGCGCCGGGCATATATTGCCTGACACGACCCAGCAAAGAAAATATCTCATGGATCATGCCCCATTGGAGCATCCCACCCTCATCGCCTGCGGCCATATCCCCGCGTGACGTCACAACCCAGACGCTGAAACACGAGGCTACAAGCTCGTCGTGACAGCTCTGGAGCTCTTCAAATTTTTCTCGTTCCTCATCCTTTGTGAAGACGCGATACCCGCGGATCTCCCGCAAATACTGCGCCAACGCAGGAGACAAGGATTTAAAAACCTCATCGGCCCATGCGTCGTCTCCAGCGTCCTCGCGCAGATAGGCAGACGCCTCATCTTCGTCGTTCTCATCATCGTCGCTCCAGCCATCCGTCTGGCCCGCTCCGGAAATCTCGGGAAAAAGAGGGCCTTTTTCCCGAGCCGCCGGACCCTGGCCACGCGGAGCAAAACTTTCTGGTTTTGCCCGCGAGGCAGCCGCACTTTTCACACGCCCGCGCACGGCATGGAACCCAAGCATGGCCAGAATCTCTGCCGTCATACCCATGAGATCTGCGTGGAATATCTCATCTGGCAGCCCGGCGCAAAGCTCCGGCGTAAGCATGAGCGCAGGCGCAATACGCAAAAGTACATCATAGACCAGCCGCATATTCATCATTCGTCTCTCCACCGTCTCATCGCCTCATCTTCCCGGTCGCCGCCATCGGGATTGTTGTCTCAGAGACATGCCTCTCTCTTCCTCTGGCGGGCCTCTTCTTCCAGCATTGAGAGTATCCCGGCCCTCCGATCTTCAAATTCGCGCCTTTGGACACCAAACAATTCAGTCAATGCGGCTATCTGATCGGCCAAGAAATCCACCTTACTCTCCAAACTTTCCAAAGAGACGCGCTGCTCCGGATGAGGCGCTTGTGCGGCAGCGCCCGCTACCGCACATTTCAGGCGCGCAATCAATGCTTTGCCTGTGCGCGCCATCTCAACCAGCCCTTCCCCTGTTTCCTCAAAAAAGGCGAAAAGCTCTTCACACATGCGCGCAAGCTCCGGCTCCACCCCGGATCCTGGCGCAACCCCGTCCCTAAATTCTTCGGCCAAAACCGCCCCGGAAGTCG
>CAYXAG010000065.1:0-4183 GCA_964462235.1 uncultured Candidatus Saccharibacteria bacterium | reverse complement strand
GCAGAGATATCAAACAAGCTTTTTCGGGGAGTATTTGAGAGTGTGAGGGGTTACACATTGTTTATCTTGCCTGAATAAGAAAAATGATGTATAGTCAATCGCACGAGAAACTGGCCTCGCTTTCTTGCCGTTCTACTCTATAGGTATTTATATATTAATGAAGAGGCCGGTTCGTCGCATGTCCATGACTTCATATTTGGAGGAACATTCCCCGGAGGCAATCCGCAGCGTGGAAATGAAAGACGAGGAGATTCTGTACGCCTCGCAGGAGGAGCCGGCCATGTTCCAGATACTTGTGGAGAAGTATCAGGAGCCGCTGACGCGCGCGGCGTTGCGCGTGGTGCGCGGCCGCGAGGAGGCCGAGGACATCGTGCAGGAAGCGTTTGTCAAAATGTATAAAAACGCTGGCAAGTTTCAGAAGCTGGCAGGAATAGAGTTCAAGTCCTGGGCTTATAAGATTACGGTCAATACCGCCATCACTCATTATCGCAAATTGAAGCGGGGAGAGATTTTGAGCGAAGACCCGGCGGTATTTCAGGAGGCTGGAGACGATTTTCTTGGCGAGCGGTTCTCCCTCGTAGCCGATGCCAAGGCCGCAGTCGCGGATACGCTTACCAAGATGCCCGGTCATCTGCGTTCGGTCATGCACCGTTATTATATGGAAGACAAATCGTATCGCACCATCGCCCAGGAGGAGCAGATATCCGTCTCCACCCTGAAGATGCGCCTGTTCCGCGCAAAAAAGATTTTTAGAAAACTAATCAACACATCCGATACATCACATTCGATAGATCGGGAAAAAAACCATGACTGACGCAACACTTCAAGAAACAATGCCGCCCCGTTTCAGAGGGCAGGTTCTTAAGCGGGTATACCGCGTTTGGCTGTTCCGCCGCCTGCTTCCGGTGCTGATCGCGGAGATCGCGATCCTCGCATTCGTGCTGTATGCGCTGGCCAAGATTATATTCGTGCAGCGCGTCCTGGGGAACAGCCTGAACGTGCTCTTTACTCGGCCGCAGGGTATACTTTCCTTCGCCGTTCAGGCGTTCCTCCATGCACCGGTTGAGACCGAAGTGCTGGCGTTTGGCGTGATGGTGCTCGCCGCCCTTCTCTTGCGGCATCTGACGCAGGGATTGCTACGCTTCATCCTGGTCAAAGAAAATTATTTCGCCAAAGCAGGGAAGTAGTGGAGTTCATCTATCAGGATTCAGAGATTATTGTCCTCAACAAGCCGCCGGGGGTCTCTGTCCATGGCGGCGGATCGGTCTCCGGCCCCACCGTCGTTGATTTCCTGCTCGTCGAGTTTCCGGAGATCGCGGGAGTGGGGGAGGACCCTTCGCGCCCGGGCATCGTCCACCGTCTGGATCGCGATACGTCGGGCGTGATGGTGGTTGCGCGCAATCAAGATGCGTTTTTGAAACTCAAAAAATTATTTCAGACCCGCGCGATGATAAAACTCTATCGCGCGATTGTCTGCGGCGCGCCTGCGCCCGCCTCCGGTGTCATTGATCGCGCTATCGGCCGCATCGTCAAAAATCCCACCAAGCGGGGAGTGGAAAGCGTCAGGGGAGCGATATCTGGCGTGCGTCCGGCGATAACCGAGTATCGTACGATAAAATCGGGAAGCCGGTATTCACTCATTGAATTGCGGCCCAAGACCGGACGTATGCATCAGTTAAGGGTTCATCTTGCTGCCATCGGCCGCCCGATTGCCTGCGATACAAAATACGGCGGCAGGAATGTCTGCTGCCCTGTCGGATGTTCGCGTCAACTCCTGCATGCGCAGTCGCTCTCCTTCAGCATGGCTCCTGGGCGCGTGCAAACCTTTGAGGCGGATCCGCCGGAGGATTTTGCTCTTGCGATGGAAAAGATTATCTGATAAAGTATTTTCTATGAATACGTCCAATGCGTCTGGAATAGAGACTGTTCATCTGCGTTCCGATCTGCCGGAAATCCGGTCAGGAGATACGGTACGGGTACACCAAAGGATTAAGGAGGGAGATAAAGAACGCTTGAGCGCTTTTGAGGGTCTGGTGATTGCGCGCAAGCACGGCCGCGGCATAAACGGGACTTTTACCGTGCGTAAAGTCGTGGACGGCATCGGGGTTGAGCGCATATTTCCCGTGCATACTCCGATGATCGCCAAGATTGACATGGTGCGCCATTCCAAAACCCGCAGGGCAAAGCTCTATTTTATCCGCGACAAAGCCGCCCGCGAGGTGCGCCGCAAAACCAAAAAAGTATGGCATGAAGCCGCAGCGCCTCAAGCTACATCAGTCACAGAGGCGGGTGGTCAATAAGCGCGGGTGCTGAAACCGGTAGACAGGCCAGCTTGAGGGGCTGGTGCCCGCAAGGGCGTGGAGGTTCAAATCCTCTCCCGCGCATGAACTTCCTTGTATCGGGTATCGGATAGGGGTATTCTATGCGTAGCATGTATCAAGATTTTTCTTCGTCGGTGAGATCGTACGTGCGGGGTCTTTTTGTGTTGTTTCTTGCGGGGCTTACGGCAAGCTCTTTTGCATTTGCGTGGTACTACGCCTCTTCAGCCCGCGACATAGGATTCAATCAGGTTCCGGCGCGCCAGATTTCGGTGAGCGGCGAAGGAAAAGTGGCGGTGCGGCCGGATATGGCGACGATCAGCGCAAGCATTGTCAGCCAGGCGGGAAAGGTCGGCGCGGCACAGGATGAAAACAGCAAGCGGTCTGACGCGGTCATTGCGTTTTTGAAAAATCGAGGCATTGCGGATCGCGATATCAAGACCGTGGGATACGTGGTGACACCCCAGTATGATTATTCACGTCCCTGCCTGGAGCCTTTTGGGGGCGATGCAATTCGCTGTCCTCCTTCGGGCGCTCCGGGGATCGTCTCTTACGAAGTGCGCCACAGCGTGGAAATCAAAATCCGTGATCTGGCAAAAACAGATGCGGTCGTGGAAGGAGCGGTGGCGCACGGCGCCAACCAGGTTGATTCGGTGCAGTTTGGCGTTGATGATAAAGAGGGTATAAAGGCCCAGGCGCGTAGGGAAGCGATTGACAATGCCCAAAACAGAGCAGAAATTCTTGCCCGGGATTTGGGTGTGCGTCTGAAACGGATTGTCGGATTTTATGAATCGGGAGAGGGCGGGCCGGTTTTTGCGCAGGCGCTTAAAGATGGAGGTGGGGAAGTGACCGTGCCGTCCGCTCCCCGAATCGTCCCTGGCGAGCAAGAGGTCAGATCATCCGTCACCATCACGTACGAATTTCGCTAAGCGGGAGGGCATTGAATTAAAATATAAAATGGGCTATGCTTTTTGGTGTAGTCCATTTATATTTATGCCGCGGTAGCTCAGTGGTAGAGCGCAGCCCTGAATTCTTCGGGGCCATCCCGAGTAATCGGGATCGGAAAAACCGGGTGAACTCGGGGGAAACTCTTGAGATGTTTCAAGGACAATCCCGAACCAAGACGGGGAGGGCATCGGTTCCCCGTAAGGCGTAGAGACTAGCAGGTGAGTCCCAACAATAATCCTGCGTAAGCGCCCGGCATCCCGATAACAGTCGGGATGATGAGATAGTCCACATAGCTTCGGAAGAGGCTGGCGTCGTCAGTTCGATTCTGACCCGCGGCATTGGATTCCACGATATATACAGGCAAAAGGTCGGCGTATGATAGAGAATAACGCGAGGATCTATGGAAAAACCAAAATCAATGGAAGGCGCAAAGGATGACAACGAGCAGGTTTCCCGCGAGGAATTGCTGGCGCACGGCATTAAGGGAAGTGTGAGTATGACACGAGAAGAATTGAATCGGCATCTGGAGACATTGAGGCTTCGCGCCAGCGTGCCAGGGAAGAAAGAGGATGAGGCGATGTTTGAAGACCTTACTGACGAACAAATCAATCGGGCGGAGGAGGCAGCCAAGAAACGCCAGGAATTGGGGAGATGAGGATGCAATGCCCGACAAGGTGTGTGGAAGAGCGGTCATCGTATAGCGGTTATTATGCGTCCTTGCCAAGGACGAGACAGGGGTCCGACTCCCCTTGACCGCACGAAGACAAAACTTTTCGGCTTTTTGAGAGCCAGATCGTGGGCGGCACAAAGTGCCGCCCATTGATTTTGCCCCGATGAATCCTCGCCGCTCGGCGCGGTGAGCCGCGCCTCGCGGTTGGCCAAAACGAGGTTCGAGCCGAACAAAGTTCGGCAAGCAA
>CAYXAG010000064.1:0-4287 GCA_964462235.1 uncultured Candidatus Saccharibacteria bacterium | reverse complement strand
TGAATGTCGGCCTCTCGGTGTCGCGCGTGGGATCCGCGGCCCAGACCAAAGCCATGAAAAAAGTGGCAGGCCGCCTGCGCCTGGAGCTTGCGCAATTCCGCGAGCTTGCGGCATTCGCGCAGTTTGCGTCCGATCTTGACGAGTCAACGCGCAAACACATTGAGAGAGGCCGGGTGCTTTCCGAAATCCTCAAGCAGCCGGAGCGCCGCCCGATACCTTTTGAAGAGCAAGTCGCCGTTATCTGGGCCGCGACCAACGGATATTTTGACGGCATACCACCCGTCGAGATCCGGCAACATGCCGAGAAGTTTCTGGATTATCTTGGCAAGCTCCATCGTGAAGAGACCCTGGAGAAAATAAAATCCACCGGCGAACTGTCGGATGATGTTATATCCCGTCTTAAAACGGCGATTGAGGACTGGAAAAAGATATAAGAAACTGTTGAAAAAGCTTTCTTCGTAGCGAAATTGCAGGATTTCGTGCGGGGCAAGGAAGGACGAGGAAGGCGTATATGGGGAATATACGCTGACGAGGACTGACGCAGCCCCGTGCGAAATCCTGCAATTGCAGCAGGAGAGGGGCTTTTTCAACAGTTTCTAAATCAGATAACGTTCAGATTGGAACCGAATCACCCCAAAGGGTTTATGATAACGAGACTGGTTTTAACGAGTTGATCGTTGAATGAATTTCTCAACCCAAAAGCTCCGCGTTGCGGAACTTGATACAAGCGAACTTGTTTCATCGCTGATTATTAGCTATGCTTGATCTATGGATAAGATCGCGATTCCAAAAATAGAATATCGTAGATTACGTCGTCAGGCCGATGCATATAAAAAGATTGCGGGCAATCTAAACGCACTGCTGCTCCGTGATTCTGTAAGCGAGTTAACCGATGACTTCAAAAAGACCGGATTATACACGGAGGAATTTGTGGATGACCTAGAAAAAGGGCTGCGCAGATCTTCTTACGGAAAGGCAAAATGAGAATCAAACCGCTCCGCTCCGACATCAAGGATGAGCTGGCGGAACGGCAGTTGACGCAAAAATGGCAAAAAGCAAAACGGCTTTTTGAAAAAGACATCCGTCATCCCTCTTTGCGCACCGAACTTTTGGAGCCGCGTTGGCGCGGCATGTATTCTTTTCGCCTCGATAAAAAGTATCGCGTGCTATTTTTTATAGATGAAAAAGGAGAAGCAGAGATATTCGCTCTTACCAATCACTACAAAAAGCAATAATTATGCCCACAACCAAAGCGATAAAACAGCGCATCAAGTCGGTCAAAAACACCTCGCAGATTACCAAAGCAATGGAGGTGGTGTCTGCGACCAAGATGCGCAAGAGCCAGCAATTCGCGCTGGCGGCGCGGCCGTATGCCATCGCATCGTTGGAACTGATGCAAAATCTTCTGCGCCGGACCTTGCAGCCGCCTCCGCTTCTTTGCGAGCGCGAAATCAAAACAAAAGCGTTGCTGGTCATAACTTCTGACAAGGGCCTTGCCGGGGCATTCAATGCCAACGTGCTGCGCAAAGCCGATGTCTGGATCGGCGCACAGCAAGAATCCGGCACGCCCTTTTCTCTTATCACCGTGGGAAAAAAGGCCAAAGAATACTTTGAAAAGCGCCGGACGCCGATTGCGCAAAGTTTTTGGAAATTCGGCGACTATACCGAGCTATCCCAGACCTTGCCGATTGCGGATTTGGTGCTTGCGGGATTTCAGAACGGGCGGTGGGACCGGGTGGAGGCCGTCTACACCAATTTCCGCACCACGCTCCTGCAGCAGGCGACAGTAAAAAAGATTTTGCCGGCAACCGCAGAAGGATTGGAAGATGCTGTAGGTGAGATTCTGCCCGAGCGCGGGAAATATGCTGAATTAGGAATGAGGAATAAAGAATTAGGGGCGCGATATAACTATGAATACAAGTTTGAGCCATCGCCCGTCCAGATTCTGGAAACGCTTGTCCCGCAGTTGATAAAAATGCATATTCATCATATCATTCTGGAGTCAAACGCCTCGGAACATTCGGCGCGGATGGTCGCCATGAAGAGCGCCTCGGACAACGCGCGGGAGCTGATCGGAGAGCTCACTATCGCATTCAATAAAGCGCGGCAAGCCACTATCACGCGGGAATTGGTGGAGATCACCGCAGGACGGGAAGCGCTGGAGGAATAATATAAGAACATTATGAAAGGGAAATTATCACAAATCATCGGGCCGGTGGTGGACGTGGAGTTCGCAGAGGCCGGCGTGCCGCAGATTTTTCATGCGCTGCACGTGAAAAACAACGAAGGCCGGGACATTGTGCTGGAAGTGGCGAGGCACCTGGGCTCCGGCCGTGTGCGCGCCATAGCGCTTTCCTCCACCGACGGGCTGGTGCGCGGTGCGGAAGTGGAGGACACCGGCGCCGGACTGTCTGTGCCGGTTGGCCGCGAGGTTTTGGGACGGCTGTTTAATGTCGTCGGGGAAACAACCGACACCGGAGAAAAAAAATTCAAAGCCCGTTGGCCCATTCATCGCGCCTCCCCGCCCCTGGCCCAGCAATCCACCAGGACCGAGATTTTCCATACGGGCATCAAAGTCATTGATTTGCTGGCGCCGTTTATTCGCGGCGGCAAAGTGGGCCTGTTTGGAGGCGCGGGGGTCGGCAAAACCGTTTTATTAAAAGAGCTGATCCGCAACGTGGCCGAAGAATCCGGCGGCGCCTCGGTTTTTGCCGGAGTGGGGGAGCGCACGCGCGAGGGCAATGATCTGTATGAAGAAATGAAAGAGTCCGGAGTGCTGGACAAAACCGCGCTTGTATTCGGTCAGATGAATGAGGTGCCGGGCGCGCGGCTGCGCACGCCGCTTGCGGCTCTCACCATGGCAGAATATTTCCGGGACGAGGAAGGCAAAGACGTGCTGCTTTTTATAGACAATATCTTCCGCTTCTCCCAGGCAGGAGCAGAAGTGTCAGCGCTTTTGGGGCGTATGCCGTCTGCCGTGGGGTATCAGCCCACACTTGCAACCGAGATGGGCGAGCTGCAGGAGCGCGTCACGTCCACGACCAAGGGCTCCATTACTTCGGTGCAGGCGGTCTACGTGCCTGCCGATGACATCACCGACCCGGCGCCGGCGACGACCTTCAGTCATCTGGATTCCACCATTGTCCTTTCTCGGCCGCTCACCGAGCTTGGCATCTATCCGGCAGTGGATCCGCTTGCCTCCACATCGTCCGCGCTTGATCCGGCTGTCGTGGGTCAGGAGCATTACCGGGTAGCGCGCGACGTCCAACGGACCCTGCAGCGCTATGCCGAGCTTCAGGACATCATCAACATCTTGGGCATGGAAGAGCTTTCGGAAGACGACAAGCTCGCGGTCAATCGGGCGCGCAAGATCCAGAGATTTCTCTCCCAGCCCTTTTTTGTGGGCGAAGTATTTACCGGCATCTCCGGAAAATTTGTGCAGGTCCAGGATACGGTCAGGAGTTTTGGCGAGATTCTGGCGGGGAAACACGACGACAAGCCCGAGTCGGCATTTTACATGAAGGGCAGCATTGACGAAGTTATATAGTTATGAATCTTGCCGTTTATTCTTTACGAAATACTCTTTTTCGCGGAGAGGTCGCAAAAGTCATTGCCCGCACTTCGCAGGGACAGATCACGGTTTTGCCCAGCCACATCCCGCTCATCACTTCTGTTATGGGTCCTGCGCTGACAGTGGAAGATGCGGCAGGCAAGCGTATGGATATCGCGATCTCCGGCGGCATCCTGGAGGTGCGGCCGGAAAGCGAAATCGTGGTGCTGGCAGAGGAATAAAATATGAAATACGTTATCGCCCGCAAAACTTCTCTTGCTCACTATACTGCCGATGTATGTATCGTGCGCTGTTTTGACGACCGGTTCCGAGCGGCGTTTGAGAAATTCCTGAAAGCAAAAAAAATCAGGCATGCGGATTTTGAATGCGTGGCCGGAGGCGCCAAAGTTTTTGCGTCGCCAGAGAAAAAAACAGATCGTGAATTTCTCCTACGGGAACTGGAGAAATCCATCCGCCTGCATCGGACCAAAAAAGTCATCCTGTTTACGCATCAGGACTGCGGCGCTTACGGCGGGTCTGCGCGTTTCGGCAAAGATAGGGAGGAGGAGGTCGCGTTCCACCGGAGGGAGCAGGCCCGGGCGCGGGCCGCCATACGGCGGCGTTTCCCCGCAATCAGGATAGAGTCATATTTCATGGATTCAAAAGGCGTCATTAATCTTTCAGAAACTGTCTAAAAAATCCGTATTCTGCTACAATTTCAGAAATTCGGCTGCAAA
>CAYXAG010000063.1:0-4308 GCA_964462235.1 uncultured Candidatus Saccharibacteria bacterium | reverse complement strand
GCCCTCTGACACGATGCTGAAAAAGTCCGTCCCGGGCTTTTTCAGCCACGATTTCGGCGACCCGGGCCGCTGCGTAGGGCGTTGCTTTTTTTGCTCCCGAAAAACCCACGGAACCTGCAGAAGACCACGCCAGCACATTGCCTTGCTCATCGGCAATGCTGACCAGCGTATTATTGTATGTGGCGCGGATGACTGCTATCCCGCGCGCGACTTTGCGCGTCAGACCTCTACCCGACGCAGAGCGTCCGGTTTCTTTTTCCTCTCCCGCGTCTCCGCTTTTTTTGATGACTCGTTTTTTGCCCATAGATACTGAACTCCGTTAGGTTGGAGATCCTGCCGGTTTCCGACCCGATCCCATGGTGCGGCGCACGTTGCCGCGCCTCGTGCGGGAATTGGTCTTGGTGCGCTGGCCCCGGACCGGAAGCGAGCGCATGTGGCGGATGCCCCGATACGTCTGCAATTCTTTCAGGCGCTTGATGTTGGCGGCGATCTCACGGCGCAGATCACCTTCAATCCGGTACTGTTTTTCAATAATCTCGCGCAGGCGGTTCACTTCCTGGGGATTCAAATCTTTTGCGCGTTTATCCGGATCCACGTTGGCGCGGGCCACAATCTTTTTTGCCGAAGGCAAGCCCACTCCATAAATATAAGGAAGGGAGTAAAGAATCTTTTTATGATCGGGAATGTTGATACCTGCGATACGCATAGCTATCCTTGTCGCTGTTTATGCTTGGGATTTGATTTACATATGACAAACAAGCGGCGCTTGCGGCGCACGACTTTGCATTTTGCGCACATGGGTTTTACCGATGCTCTCACTTTCATTTGAGACGATGCACAATCCTGCCTTTTGTCGCGTCATAGGGGCTCAACTCAACCCGTACGCGGTCGCCAAGCAATACCTTAATATAATATATGCGCATCTTACCCGACAGGTGCGCCAAAATTTCGGATCCGGAGTCTAGTCGTACCTTAAACAGGGTATTGGGGAGATTTTCCAAAACCACCCCCTCCTCTACTCGTGCTTGTGGCTTCATTGGATAGATATGAAAGGATCGTAGCAAAAACAGACATCGTCCGTCAATAGAGTAAGGATGGGTAAAACTTTTTTCAAACGAGAATCCATCTCAAAAATGGCTTTGCGGGCGAAGACGGGCGGATTTCGTCGCGAGGCCGCAGACGGGGCGTCCCGATGCGCGGGAACGCCTCGCGTCTCAACCGCCGCAGGGGCGATTCGTACCAGAGGTACGATGAGCGGCCAGAAGCCGGCCGAGCAGAAATCCGCCGATTGCAGCCCACATGCATTTTTGAGATGGGTTCTAGAGATCTCGTACGTCAGTATCATAAATATATATCTTTGTCAAACACACAGGTTTTCCTCTTGCGCTGTACTCGTCCGATACCTATGCTTGAGCTACTATGGCACCGGAAGAAAAAGTTGGCGCCACAGCGCGCCTGCCTCCGCAAAACATAGAAGCGGAAATATCGGTGCTGGGATCCCTGATGCTGGATCCGGACGCGGTCTTTCGCGTGGCCGACGTGCTGGCTCCCCGCGACTTTTACAAGCCCGCGCACTACGACATATACGAGGCCATGCTGGAGCTTTGCAGCAGACGCGAACCGGTGGACGTCTTAAGTGTTGCCTCCCGCCTGCGCGAGAAAGGAAAGTTGGACAGCGCCGGCGGCTCCGGCTATCTTACGACGCTAGTCAATTCCGTGCCCACCGCAAGTAACGTGGAGCACTACGCCGACCTCGTGCGCCGCAAACGGCTCTTTCGCGACCTCATCGCCGCGTCCCAGCATATCGCCCAGCTCGGATACCAGGAGGACGAAAACGTAGAGACGCTCATTGACGAGGCGGAACAAAAAATCTTTGGCATTGCCAAAGATTCATTCCGCCATGATTTTTTTCCGATCAAAGAGGCGCTGCCGGACGCCGCGGAACGAATTGAACGCCTGCACAAAGCCGACGGGGCGCTGCGCGGAGTGTCCACGGGATTTCCGGGCCTTGATAACTATCTTTCCGGGCTCCAAAAATCCGATCTCATTATCCTTGCCGCGCGGCCGAGCCTGGGCAAGACGGCGCTTGCGCTCAACATCGCAAAACACGTCGCTCTCAAAGACAAAAAAACCGTGGGTGTGTTCAGTCTGGAGATGTCGCGCGAGCAGGTCGTGGACCGGCTCCTTGCCTCCGAGGCCATGGTGGATCTGTGGCGCCTACGCACCGGGCACCTGGAAGAAGAGCAGGGGGATTTTGCCGAGCTGGGCAAAGCCATGGGGCGGCTTAGCGAGGCGCCGCTTTTTATAGACGACTCCGCGTCTCCAACGCCCATGGAGATTCGCGCAAAGGCGCGGCGCCTGCACGCCCGACACGAGCTGGGGCTGGTCGTCATTGATTACCTGCAGCTGGTCCGAGGTCATGGCAGAACCGAATCGCGGGTGCAGGAGGTTTCGGAAATCTCCCGTTCCCTCAAGGCGCTGGCCAAAGAGCTCAACGTGCCGGTGCTTGCGCTCTCACAGCTCTCGCGCGCCATTGAGCAGCGCGGCGGCGACAAAAAACCCCAGCTCTCGGACCTGCGCGAATCCGGATGCCTTGCCGGCGATACGCTCATTACGCGCGCAGATACAGGCGCACGGGTGCCTATCAAGGAACTTGTCGGAAAAAACAACATACCGGTTTTTTCTCTCAACGGCTGGCGCCTGGAAACGAGATATATTTCGCATGTATTTTCCAGCGGGCATAAGCAGATACTTGAGATGAAGCTCAAAAGCGGAAGGACAATCAAGGCCTCGGCAAACCATATGTTCAGGACCATTCATGGATGGGAGCCTCTGGATTCGCTTGCGCGCGGCGCGCGGCTGGCGCTGCCACGTCGGCTTGAGACCGAATCCGTACATGCCTTGATGTCGGATGACGAACTCTCACTCCTTGCTCATCTCATCGGAGATGGCTGCGTCCTGCCACGCCAGCCCATTCATTACACCAGCGCAGATACGGAAAATATCAAAATAGTGGAGGATGCGGCAACGCGGCTTTTCGGGATTTCCCCGCGAAGGGTCCGGCAGAAAAATTGGTGGCACGTGTACCTTCCTTCGCCCCATCGTCTTGCTCGCGGACGCCGCCATCCGATTACCGACTGGTTCCAAAGATTGGGAATCGCTCCTGTACGCTCGTATGAAAAAGAGCTTCCAGACGCACTTTTTCTTTGCTCTGCGGAAAAGATCGCATTTTTTCTTCATCATCTATGGGCAACGGACGGGAATATTGCGTGGAAACATCTGCCGGGCCGCAAACTGGCCGCCGCGCTGTACTACGCCACAACCAGCAGAAAACTCGCCCTGCAAGTACAGCATCTTCTGCTGCGCCTTGGTATTCTTGCCGTCGTTCGCACCGTACCCCAAAAGAAAAGAGGAAAGATGTATCGATTGAGTTATCAGGTGCTCATTCAAAGCAGCGGGCAACAATTGCAGTTTTGCAAGCGTGTCGGATCCGCAGGCGCGCGAGGCGCCATCATCCCTGCGCTCATGACCGCACTCGGTGATATTGCATCAAATCCCAATAACGATACTATCCCAAGAGAAGTATGGCGCGCATGGGTGGAGCCGATCAGAGTTGAAGCAAGAATCCCCTGGCGAGAGCTTTCGGGCAGGATCAACACCGCCTATTGCGGCACAACGCTCTTCAGACGGGGTCTTTCGCGTGAACGCATGACGCGGGTTGCAGAAGCGCTTCAATCTCCTCCACTGGCTTCTCTGGCCGCATCGGATGTGTACTGGGATGAAATCGCATCCGTAGTGCCGCTGGGCGTGGAAGAGGTCTATGATGCGACCGTACCCGAAACGCATAATTTCATTGCAAACGATATCGTCGTCCACAACAGCATTGAGCAGGATGCCGACGTCGTAATGTTCATCTACCGCAAAGACCAGGAACAAAAAAATGCCGCAGAAATCCTGATTGAAAAGCACCGCAACGGGCCCACCGGAAAAATAGAATTGGATTTCCACGAAGGATCCGCCACGTTCCAGACCCCGCCGAAAAATTATGAGGAGCCGCTATAGCAATAAGATGAAGCGAGGAATCTGCGTTTGAAAACGCTGTGAGGCCGAGGCCAGACGCGAGGCGCTCCCGCGCATCGGGACGCCCCGTCTCCGGCCATGGTGTCCGAGCGTATGCGAGGACGAGCGAGGCCGAACAGTCGATGAGCAAAATCTCGGTGGGATTTTGCGAAGGTTTTCAACGCAGATTCGGAGCAAAAATGTATCCCAAACCCATCCAAAATCTTATCTCTATCCTGGAAAAATTTC
>CAYXAG010000062.1:0-4399 GCA_964462235.1 uncultured Candidatus Saccharibacteria bacterium | reverse complement strand
TGAAGCCTTCGCCTGAAGGCGAGGGAACTCCAAACCCCAGGATACGGACATTAGAATCCGGCTATTGAGGCGGCCGCACCCAGAAGTGCTGCGTCCTCTCCCAACGGAGTGATTTTCATGAGCGGAAGCTTGAGAAAACGATCCACGTACTTTTTTAGTCCTTCCACAATGACGTGCCGATTGGCGAGGGAGACCGAGCCGCCAAAGGTGATCAGCCGCGGATTATAGGCGGCTATCACACTTGAGACGGCGCGCGCATTTATTTTTGACAGCTCGTCAAGGAAGCTTGCCGCAAGCGGATCATGGCTGCCTCCTGCGGCAAAAATGTCTTTGGCGGTCTGAAACTGTTTTTCAGATTTCTTATGGCGCATGCCCGCCCAATGCTTAAAAAATCGCGGGATGTTCCGACCCGATGCATACGCCTCCCAATGCCCGATTCCTTTTCCGCACGTACAGGGAAGACGATACTCCGTATCAACGATAAAATGTCCCACCTCAGTGGCATTTCCCTCCTGGCCGAGCAGCAGCGTGCCGTTGACAATCGCGCCCCCGCCAATACCGGTGGAGAGTGTCACATAAACCAGATTGTCCAACCCGCGTCCTGCTCCAAATCGCTGCTCGCCCAGTACCGCGGCATTGCCATCGTTGAGCAGGCGCACCGGCAGAGAAAATTCTTTTTCCATCGGTCCCGCCAAAGGGATAAATTCAAAAGGAACATTTGGCCCATGCTCCGGCCCGCCCCTGTCATAATTCAGCGGGCCGAATGAAGAGACGCCGATGCCGACAATCTTTTGTATGCGATGTTTTTGCGCCGCGCGCATCCGATGAATCATCCGGATTATTTGGCGCGTGACGACCGTACCGTTCTTCCCTTCTTTTTTTGTCTCTTCTTTTGCTGTATACACGATGGCGCCGTCGGCCGCAATCAACGCGACCCGCACGTATGAGGCGCCCACATCAACCGCCATCGCATACCGATTCTTTATCTTCATATTTTTGAGAATGCCTACCCGGTTAGATTTTCGTCTCTGATAGATTTGTTTCCGTGGCACTTCTTATATTTCTTCCCACTCCCGCACGGGCAGGGGTCGTTGCGATGCGGCTCTTTGGACGCATGAGGCGAGTATGCCGGATTATCGGGCCTAAAAGCCGGAGCTGCGGAGCCCAACGCGAAAGGCGCGTCGTGACGCTCCACGGCTCGCCCCACCGGGTCCCGGCCCGGAGGGGCGCTCACCTTGAAAATGGCGTTGGCGACCTGTGTGCGTATGGCGCCTTGCAGATCGCGGAACAGGCGCGATCCCTCGTTTTTATATTCCACCAGGGGATCCCGCTGGCCGTAGGCCCGAAGCCGCACCGAGTCGCGCAAATGCTCCATCTCGTCCAAGTGATCCATCCAGAGCGTATCGATGGAGCGCAGCAGCACGGCGCGCTCAATATTTTGCATGCCGCCCTCTCCCAGGCGCGAGACGCGCTCGTCGTAATGCGCGCGCGCAATTTCCAAAATGTACTGGATCAGACTTTCCCGCCTGTTGCTGTCGCTTTCTTGGGCCTGCATAATCTCGTAAAACTTGACGTGCGTGGCGTCGGGAATGTTTGTCATGGCTTTGAAGGCCTCAAAGATCTCCTCCGTGTTCCATGATGATTCGTCGGCGCCGGCCGTATGAAATGCCACGATGCGTCTGATTTCCTCCCCGATCATCTCCAGAATCTTGCTGCGCATATAGTTCTGCGCTCCTTCCCCGCCGATCTCCTGCGTAGCGCCTCCGGCCTTTACGTGCGCAAAAAGAATATCTTTTCGCATGCGATAGATCGCATCACGCTGCTTGTTTAAAACATCGTCGTACTCCAGCACGTGCTTGCGCGAGTCAAAATGAAATCCTTCTATTTTTGCCTGTGCCGCCTCCAGCGCGCGGGAAACCATGCGGTGTTCAATGGGCTGATCATCGGGAATCCCCAATGTCTCCATGAGGCGCTTGATTTTATCCGAGCCGAAGATGCGCATGAGATCATCCTCCAGCGACACAAAAAACTGCGAAGACCCGGGGTCGCCCTGGCGTCCGGCGCGGCCGCGGAGCTGATTGTCAATGCGCCTGGCTTCATGCCGCTCGGTGGCGATCACGTGTAGGCCTCCGGCAGCGCGCACGCGGCGCGCCTCATGCTCGTCCGAAGGCGTGCCGCCAAGAATAATATCCACACCGCGGCCTGCCATGTTGGTCGCCACCGTGACCGCGCCCGCTCTGCCGGCCTGCGCGATGATCAGCGCCTCCTGCTCATGATTCTTGGCATTGAGCACCTGATGCGCGATACCCTCGGCCTGAAGCAGGCGCGACAGGCGCTCGTTTTTCTCAATAGAGACCGTACCGACCAGCACCGGCTGGCCGTTTGCATGCCGTTCTTTTATTTCGCGCGCCAGGGCCGTCATCTTGCCCGCGGCGTTTTTGAACACCAGATCTGCCCGGTCATCGCGGATCATGGGCCGGTGCGTCGGAACGGTAATGACATCCAACCCGTACACTTTATGAAATTCCTCGGCCGAGGTCTGGGCGGTTCCGGTCATGCCTGCCAGCTTCCCATACATACGGAAATAATTTTGGAACGTGATGGTGGCAAGGGTCCGCGACTCACGCTCTACCTTGACCCCTTCTTTGGCCTCCACTGCCTGATGCAGACCCTCGCTCCATCTGCGGCCCGGCATGAGACGGCCGGTGAATTCGTCCACGATGACGACCTCCCCGTTTTTTACGACATAATCGCGGTCGCGCACGAAAAGGGCATGAGCGCGCAGGGAGGATTCCAGATGGCGCACAAAGCGCATTCCTTTTTCTTCATAGATATTTTCAATGCCCAGAATCCGCTCCACTTTGTCTATGCCCTTTTGGGTGATGGAGACGGCCTTTAATTTCTCGTCTATGTTATAGTCCTCATCCTCTTTCAATTGAGGAGTAAGGCGGGCAAAAATCTGATAGAGATCGGCCGACTCCTCGTCCGGAGCCGAGATGATGAGAGGAGTGCGCGCCTCGTCAATCAAAATGGAATCCACTTCGTCCACAATCGCGAATGCATGTTCGCGCTGCCGGAGCGCTGCCGGCGCATACTCCAGATTGTCGCGAAGATAGTCAAAACCGAATTCGTTATTGGTGCCGTATGTAATGTCGGCCCCGTATGCCTCGGGGCGCGTGCAGGGGCGGAAGTGCATCAGGCGCTCATCCCCGTGCGGGTGCGAATCCATATATTCCGGATCGTATATGCCGGAAAATTCGTGCGAGATGACGCCGACCGACATGCCAAGGGCATGATACACCCCGCCCATCCATCCGGCGCCCACGCGAGACAGATAGTCGTTGGGAGTAATCAGATGAGCGCCCTTGCCCGCAAGGGCGGCTACATATAACGGCAGGGTTGCAACCAGGGTTTTGCCCTCGCCCGTTCGCATCTCGGCGATTTTGCCCTGATGCAGCACAATCCCGCCCACGAGCTGCACGTCAAAATGACGCTGGCCGAGCGTGCGTCGAGCCGCCTCGCGCACGGCGGCAAAACCTTCGGGCAGCATACCGTCAAGAGCGGCGCCACCTGCCAGGCGCCGTCTGAATTGGGCGGTCAAATCCTTCAGCTCGTCATCGGAAAACTTTTGGAACTCGCCCTCGCGCGAATTTATCTCACCCACCAACGGCTGTATGGATTTGATGTAGCGCTCGTTTGCATCGCCAAATATTTTTCCCAGCAAAGCCATCATCACATTATTTTACGCCGGAATAACAAAAAAATCCAGCCGATGGGCCGGACGCAACGAGTATCATCCACGGTTGACGTACGCAGACAGCTTATGTATATGTATATGTAAGAGAAGACCGCTTTTTGGCAACCAACTATTGAGAGAGAGATTCCGGCATGAGGTATCATCGGGTTCTCATGGTAAACAGATTTGCAGAGCTTCCCCCCTGGTATAAACGCATCAGGCAAGCATGCAAAAACCATGGACTTTCCTTTGTGCCCTGGTACGACGAGCACAGGCCGTGGCTTATTGAACGCTACAAGGCGTGGATTGAAAGTAAAAAAGTCCGCTTGAGCGTTACTCAAAAACGCCACCGTCCCTCAAAGAAGTATAGCTCGGAATACAGTGGGGTAAACATCCTTTTGGATGCGTGGGAATACGATTGTCTTCTTGTGCTCCAACTCCTGGAGCGGGCAACTTTCTATATCATCCCCGCCGACCGTCTTCAAAACAGAGTCGCGATAAGTCTCCCCATCCGCGAAGAAACAAACTCGCAATGGCGGGATTGCCAAGAAAACTGGCGCTATTTCCATGCCGCCAACCGCTGAAATACGCGGGTGGCGATTTTTTTGCCTCAATTCCCTTCACGCCACATGCGCTTGCCGCGGCGGAGCCACGCGCCCGGGC
>CAYXAG010000061.1:0-4580 GCA_964462235.1 uncultured Candidatus Saccharibacteria bacterium | reverse complement strand
TTCAAAAATATAGGTGCGCAGATTGCCGATATGGGCGTAGTTATACACCGTGGGGCCGCAGGTGTAGAGGCCCGCGCGGCCTGCGGCGAGGGGCTTGAAAGTTTCCTTTTTTCTGATAAGAGTGTTATATAAAGTAAGTCGCATGATGATTTCATCATGCCCCAGAGCCGGTAGGCGGTCAACAAGTTGCTCTTTCAGTTACGGGGGCAGTATGTCAGTCAAGTGTGAAGACGTTGAGATGGCGGAAAAGTACATTTTGCTTACTGTGCTTTTCTGTCCCAAGTGTCGGGAGGCGATTGAGCCGTGCGATGACACGGTCCGGCGTGACGAATATACGTATCACGAGGCATGTCTCCCAGTAAAGAGTCCTTCGTAATCGTGTCGCGGCTGTAGTGCCCCGCATGGGTCGCGGGGTTTTTTCTTTTTTGACTTCACAAGCTATGCGGTGGCCGCCGAAGGCCGGCGCGATCTTTTAGACAGTTTCTTAGAACTCATTTCAATAATCTCTTTCGTTACGAAAATCTTGAATTTCGAGCGAAAACCATGAAGGTTGAGGAGGGCTACTGGATAGTAACCCGACGAGACCTGAATGGTTTGCAGCCGAAATTCAAGATTTGCAGTAGAATACGGATTATTGAAATGAGTTCTAGAGACTGCTGAAAAACTCTTGGCAGTCTTGACAGGAGACTGCTAATCGGCCTACACTGAAAGGGATGAAAAAATTGGGAGAACGGAAGCGAGCCATATTGGGCGCCGTTATAGAAGCATACGTGCGTACGGCCCGTCCGGTGGCGTCTCAAGAATTGGTTCGGGATTTTGATTTTGGCTTGAGTCCCGCGACACTGCGAAACGAGCTTCTGGAATTGGATGAGCAGGGATACGTAGAGCAGCCGCACACCTCATCAGGCAGGATTCCTACGGATCTCGGGTATCGTTTTTTTGTGGATCACTTGCTTCCGGATGACGCGCTCCTGGCGCGTGAGCGGGAACCCATACGAGCGGCGTTTGGAATTGACGGGGAAGAAGATTTCACAAAGGCGCTTAGCCGCGCCGTCTCGCGGGCGTCCGGCATGTTCACGGCAGCGGGCTTGGCGGAGGACAGCACGTTTTATGAGACGGGATTTTCCGAGATTTTGAGAGAGCCGGAGTTTGAAGATCGCCTGCAAATCCGCGCGTTCGGCCGTCTTGCGGACATGATGGATGAAGAAATCCGTAGGATGCTCGGGACGGTCATCGGGGCCGGGGTACACGCGCGGATTTTCATCGGCAGGGAAAATCCGTGGAAAGAGGCCCGCGATTATGCCATGGCCCTTTCTTTGTGGCAACATCCGCGCGGCTTTCGGGGATTTGTCGTGATGGTCGGGCCAAAGCGCACGGACTACCAAAAACATAAAGCGATTCTTGAGGTTATCGCACAGTTCCATGAATAATGAGGCGAGAGAAGAAGTTGGTGACGTAGAGTTGGTCGCGGATGAGGAGATCACGCTTGCCGGCGCGCAGGAAAAATTGAAGAAATTGAGGGACGATGCCCAGCAGTGCCGCACAGAGCGACGGGAATATCTGGACGGGTGGCAGCGAGCAAAGGCCGAACTTATCAATTACAAAAAAGACGAGGGGCGACGACGGGAAGAGACGGCGCACTTTGTGCGGGTGGGGCTGATAGAGGATCTCCTGCCAATACTGGACAGTTTTGATTTGGCGCTTGCCGGCAATGCGGCCACAGAGGTGGAACGGGGCATTATGCTGATCCGCTCGCAGGCCGAGGATATTTTGAAGAAGCACGGTTTGGAGACGGTGGCGGTGATGCCGGGCGATATGTTCCGTCCGGAACAGCACGAGAGCATCGGAGAGGTGGAGTCGGATGTTCCGGTTGGCGCGATTGCGGAAGTATTGCAGCGGGGATATATGATCCGCGGCCGGGTCCTGCGCCCGGCGCGCGTAAGACTTTCCAAATGAAAAACCCGGCTGCCTTTAGTCAGCCGAGTTGATAGCCGAAAAGAATGTGTTAAGGTCTTTGAGGGCGCGCTGGCCTCTCACGGTGATGTGGAACTTTGGCGCCTCCGGCGCGGGCTCTTCTTCAACCAATCGTCCTCGTCTGATGAGTCCGAGTGCCGAGACAAGCGTTGATTCCGGAAGCCGTCTCAAGATTTTGCAACCGAACGGCCCTCTTTCCGGAGCCAAGGGAGCAGTCATCGCCTCTGTGATTTGGCGGCATGTGAGGGATCCTCTCTGATCAAGAATCCACAGGATGCGGAATGCCGTTATGCGATGGATCAGGGATTGACAGCACAAGACAAGAAAGAAGCAGAAAGCGATTGCGGCAGGAAAAAGCCACAGCATGCTAGCCCCCTATGGCTTGAAGTTTGCGCCAGTATAATGAGCTAAACTTGAGGCCATAGTATACAAGCTTAAAGATAAAATCAATCAAAAACGATATGGCAAAAATTTTAGGGATTGACCTGGGCACGACCAATTCTGCCATGGCGGTGGTGGAAGCAGGCGAGCCGCGGATTATTGAAAATAAAGAGGGCGCTCGCACGACGCCCTCCATGGCGGCACTCTCCAAGTCCGGAGACCGCCTCGTGGGGCTCTTGGCAAAGCGGCAGGCCGTGACCAACCCGGCGTATACGCTTTTTTCCATCAAGCGCCTGATCGGACGCAAATTTACCGACGCGGAAGTCGCGCGCGACAAGGCGTGGCTTCCGTATGAATTGCGCGCGTCGGCAAACGGGGGAGTGGAGATAAAGATGGGCGAGAAGTGGTGGCGGCCGGAAGAAATATCGGCGATGGTCTTGCAGAAGCTCAAACAGGATAGTGAGGAGAAGCTGGGCGAGACGATCACCGAGGCGGTGATCACCGTGCCCGCGTATTTTGACGATGCCCAGCGTAAAGCGACCCAGGCCGCAGGCGAGATCGCGGGCCTGAAAGTGCGACGGATTTTGAACGAACCCACGGCGGCTGCACTGGCATACGGATTTAACAAGAAAAAAAATGAGCAGATCGTGGTCTACGACTTTGGCGGCGGCACGTTTGACCTTTCGGTCTTGGAAGTAACCGAGGATACGATTGAAGTGAAGGCTGTGGGCGGAGATACGCATTTGGGGGGAGATGATTTCGACCAAAAAATTATCAAATGGATCGCAGAGGAATTCAAGCGCGATCAGGGGATTGACCTTTCGCGCGATACGCTGGCACTCCAGCGCCTGAAGGAAGCCGCCGAGCGCGCCAAGCACGAGCTTTCCACCACACCGGAGACCGAGATCAACCTGCCGTTTATCACCTCCGACGTCTCCGGCCCCAAGCACTTGGTGATCAAATTCACCCGCGCAAAACTGGAGGATTTGGTGCGCGACATGATTGATCGCTCCCTCCAGATCACGCGCTCCGTGGTCAAAGACGCCGGATTTCAGATGGCAGATATTGATGAGGTGATCTTGGTCGGGGGCCAGACCCGGATGCCCGCGATCATTGAAGGCGTGAAAGCGCTTTTTGGCAAAGACCCGAATCGCTCCATCAATCCGGATGAGGTGGTGGCATTGGGCGCTGCGGTACAGGCGGGGATTTTGCAGGGAGACGTGAAAGACGTGCTGCTCCTGGACGTGACGCCGCTCTCGCTCGGGATAGAAACCCTGGGAGGTGTGATGACCAAAGTCATTGAGAAAAATACCACGGTCCCCACGGCAAAATCCCAGATATTTTCCACTGCCGCAGATTCTCAAACCTCGGTGGAAATCCATGTCTTGCAGGGCGAGCGCGAAATGGCTGCCGACAGCAAGACCCTCGCGCGGTTTATCCTGGACGGCATTCCTCCCGCTCCCCGCGGTGTGCCGCAGGTTGAAGTAACGTTTGACATTGACGCCAACGGAGTCCTCTCGGCCAGCGCCAAAGACAAGGCAAGCGGCCGGTCTCAATCCGTGCGCATTGAAGCGTCCGCGTCCCTGACCAAAGACGAGATTGAGCGCATGAAAAAAGACGCCGAAGCTCACTTGGAGGAGGACACTAAGAAACGTGAGTTGGTTGACGCGCGCAACACCGCCGATACCCTTGCCTACACCGCCGAAAAAGCGCTGCGCGATGCCGGAGACAAGGTGCCCCCCGAGATCAAATCCGATATTGAGGCAAAAATAGCTGCGGTGAGAGGTGTCAAAGACGGGAGCGATGCAGACGCAATTGGGCGAGCCGAAGAAGCGCTGTCTCAATCTATGCAGAAGATCGGCGAATTCCTGTATAAAAACGATATGAATGCCGCCTCGTCCGAGCCCAAGCCAGGTGGCGACGGAAACGTGAAAGAAGCGGAGTTTGAGGAAAAAGACAAAGACGCGAAATAACCGAACGCGCCTTCGCATACGCGCTTGCATCCTGCAAGCGCGTATGCTTTTCTGATATTATCGCAGAGTTCCACGGGCAAGCCCGTGGGTATCTACGAGCAGCAGTCGGGAAAAAATCTGCAAGGGCCCATAGTTAAGTGGTATAACGCGGCATTCGCATTGCCGAGGCGGGAGTTCGATTCTCCCCGGGTCCATATTTCATGACTTGGTGATCAATTTTTTATATTGACTTTTTGGATGGAGCATAGTAAT
>CAYXAG010000060.1:0-4592 GCA_964462235.1 uncultured Candidatus Saccharibacteria bacterium | reverse complement strand
AGGCCGCAGCAAAAATTTCAAATTGCAGCAGAAAAGGTTATTGCGCAGCGGGTCTGTGTATGGCAAAAGGGAAAAACAACAAACAAATCAGCTCCGGAAACAACGCCTCCTACACCGCCAAAGATATCTACGTCCTGGAGGGGCTGGAGCCGGTGCGCAAGCGCCCAGGCATGTATATCGGCTCCACCGGGCCGGACGGCCTGCATCATCTCATCTGGGAAGTGCTGGATAACAGCTTGGACGAAGCCATGGCCGGGCACGCCACGCAGATTTCCATTGCCCTGCTCGCGCAAAACCGCGTGCGCGTCGTGGACGACGGCCGCGGGATTCCGGTGGATATCCATAAGCAGACAAAAAAATCGGCGCTGGAAACCGTCATGACCACGCTCCATGCCGGAGGCAAATTCGGGAGCGACGCCTATAAAGTATCCGGGGGGCTGCACGGTGTCGGCGTGTCGGTGGTAAACGCCCTTTCCTCCTGGCTCAAAGTGGAGGTGTGCCGTGACAGCGCCCAGTATAGCCAAGAATACAGCCGCGGCATCCCCAAATCAGCCGTTAAAAAAACCGGCAGATGCGGCGGCTCCGGGACCGCGGTCACGTTTGAACCGGACCCGGCTATTTTTGAAAAAATTGAATTTGACTGGAACCGCATTCTGGACCATATCCGCCAGCAGGCCTATCTTACGCGCGGCATTCACATCACGGTTTCCGATGAGCGCGACGCCGGAATCGCCAAAGACAAATCCTCCCTTGCCTCTACCTACTCTTTTTATTTTGAGGGAGGTATTGTCGCATACGTCGGGTATCTGAACCGCGGCCAGACCCCGCAACACGACAACATTTTCTCCTGTGCTAAAGAAGTGGAGGTCGGCGACAGGAAAAAAATCATGGTGGAGGCCGCCCTCCAATACACCGACGACATCCAGGGAAAAGAAATTGCGTTTGCCAACAACATTTATAACGGCGAGGGAGGCACGCACCTGACCGGCCTGCGCACCGCACTCACCCGCGCGCTCAACGACTACGCCAAGAAAAACGATTATTTCAAAAAAGACGACGAGACCCTGACCGGAGAGGACGTGCGCGAGGGAGCGACGGCTGTGGTGTCGGTAAAAATCCAAAACAGCGCCCTTCAGTTTGAAGGGCAGACCAAGTCAAAACTCGGCAACCCCGAGGCCCGCACGGCTGTGGAGACCGTCGTGGGCGAGGCCCTCAAAGAGTGGCTGGAAAAATATCCGCGCGACGGTGCCCAGATCATCGGCAAAGCGCTCCTTGCCCAGAAAGCGCGCAAGGCGGCCAAGGCCGCGCGCGAAACCGTGCTGCGCAAAGGAGCGCTGGAGGGCATGATGCTTCCGGGGAAACTCGCCGATTGCCAGTCCAAAGATCCGTCGCAATCCGAGCTCTTTTTGGTGGAGGGCGATTCTGCCGGCGGAAGCTCCAAGCAGGGTCGCGACCGGAAATTCCAGGCGATCCTCCCTCTGCGCGGAAAAATTCTCAATGTGGAAAAAGCGCGGCTGGACAAAATGCTCGCCTCCAAAGAGATCCGGTCGCTCATCATCGCGCTGGGGGCGGCCATCGGGGACGAATTTGACGAGTCGCGGCTGCGCTACCACCGCATTGTCATCATGACCGATGCGGACGTGGACGGCGCGCATATCCGCACCCTGATTTTGACACTTTTTTATCGCTACTTTCCCACGGTCGTCCAGCGCGGCTACCTCTATATCGCAACGCCTCCGCTCTACCGCATCAAAACCGGCAAGACGAGCCGCTATGTGTATTCGGATGGAGAAAAAGAAGCGGCCATTGCCGAATTCAAGCAACAAAAGATGGAAAACAAAAAGCAGCGCGCCGCGGCAAAAGGCGAGGAGGTGCCGGAAGAGACAGGAGGAGAGGAACCTTCCGGAACAAAAGGAATTGAGATCCAGCGCTACAAGGGCCTCGGGGAAATGAATCCGGGCGAACTTTGGGAAACCACCATGGATCCGGCGCGCCGGCTCTTGCGCCAGGTAACGATTGACGATGCGGCGGCCGCGGACCGCATCTTTGATATTCTCATGGGCGACGAGGTGACGCCGCGCAAAAAGTTCATCCAGACCCACGCCAAAGCCGTCAAGAATTTGGACATCTGACATTGGCCGCGCCGGCCCGGAGTTTGAACCAGTGCGCTTCAGCGCACCGTGGTTCAATTTTTATCCTTGACATCCTCAATGCCCGGTTCTATAATGCAGCCAATAGTAAGCCCTGCGGGGCTTTTAAAAAACCAAAAATGCCAACCCGTATCGCAACATTTCTCCAGGAGACGCACTCGGAACTGAAAAAAGTCCGCTGGCCCACGCGCGAGCAAACCATCCAGTACACCATGGCGGTTATCGTGGTGGGCGGGATCATGGGGATATTCCTGGGCGGGCTGGATTTCGTCTTCCAATTCATACTCAATAGATTTCTGCTCTAGGCCATGTCCAAACAAACGGCCGAGTTCGGCAAAAATTGGTATGCGATCCACACCTATTCCGGCTACGAGGACGCCGTGGCGCGCAATCTGCGCCAGCGCATTGAATCCATGGGCATGGAGGATAAAATCTTCACGGTGCTCGTGCCGATTGAAAAAAAGATCCGGATCAAAAACGGCAAGCGGCGCGTGGTGGAAGAAAAAATTTATCCCGGCTACGTGCTCGTGGAAATGGTGGTGACAGACGACTCTTGGTACGTGGTGCGAAATACCCCCCGCGTTACGGGATTTGTCGGCGCCGGCACGACCCCCGCCCCCCTGTCGCAGGAAGAAATAGACACGCTGCTCAAGCGCATGGGCGCTGACGAGCCGAAGTTCAAAATAGAAGTCGCCGTGGGAGATCCGGTTAAAATCACGGACGGGCCGTTTAAAGATTTTGACGGAAAAGTCGCGGACGTGGATCAGGACCGCGGCAAAATCAAAGTTTTGGTCAACATGTTCGGCCGCGACACGCCGGTGGAACTTGATTCGCTACAGATAAGGAAACTGTAACTATGGCAAAATCAATCAAGGCAATCGTAAAACTCCAGATCCCCGCGGGGAAAGCCACTCCGGCCCCACCCGTCGGCACCGCCCTGGGGCCTCACGGCATCAACATCGGGGAATTCGTCAAAAAATATAACGATGCCACCGGGAAAATGGAGGGCGAAATCGTACCGGTGGAAGTAACCATCTTCCAGGACCGCACATTTGAATTTGCTCTGAAGACTCCGCCGGCCTCCGACATGCTCCGCAAGGCCGCGTCGGCAGAAAAAGGGTCCGGAGAGCCGAATAAAAAGAAAGTGGGGAAAGTAACCCGCGCCCAAATCCGCGCCATCGCGACTCGCAAGATGCAAGACCTCAACGCCAATACCTTGGAGGCCGCCGAGCACATCATCATGGGCACGGCCCGCTCCATGGGGATTGAAGTGACGGAATAGCCTGACCTGTAAGAAATCGGAGCGTTGTGTACACTTTTGAGACAATGGGAGGCGGCGGTTGCTTAGTTCGGGTCTGGTAAGACCCAAAACCGCCACCGACCCTTAGCAAGGACGCCGAGTGGCGCGGACGAGCGTGTCAAGAAAGTGTACACAACGCTCCAAGATATAACACCTGACCAATAATCACCATGCATCGGACAGGGTGAACTCACGGAATTGCCTCATCACCTCTTTGGTGATATTACCCACCCTGCCTCCTCCCACCGCCTCGCCGTCTATTTTCGTTATGGGCATCACTTCTTTATTGCTGCCGGTGAAAAAAACTTCTTTTGCCTCGGACAGCTGATCTCGGGAAAAATCCGCGACCTCTATCGGCACGGGCAGAGAGAGTATGTCAAGGAGCACAGAGCGCGTAATCCCCAAAAGGATGTTGGATTTCGGGGTCAAGAGCTTGCCGCCTATCAATGCGAAGATGTTGCTGTTTGACCCCTCCAATATCTGGCTATCGTCATAATACAGCGGCTCTATTGCGCCGATTTTTGCCGCCGCCTGTGTCTGCCTGACACCCTCAATATAATTATTTGTCTTTGCGCGCGGAATGTGGCGCGTATGCCTGACCGTGATTACGCCCGCTCCTTTTTCGTAATACTCCCGAGGAAACGGACGATGAGGATCAATGATGATGGCAATCGTGGGGCCATCAAGAGAGGGAAGCATGGAATGAGAAGTGCCGCCGGATACGATGATTTTGATTGCTTTCTCGCCCGGATCCTTATTGGCATCCATGGTCCGCATCACCCACTCGGCTATCTTGGCTTTACTCCAGGGAAGAGCAAGACCGACCAGATCCGCAGACGCAAAAAGCCGGTCAATGTGGCGGGAAAGCATAAACGGCCTGTGGTAAGGATAGGAAATCAAAAAATCAAAAACCGCGTATCCTCTGGAAAAGCCGATGTCTCTGACCGAGACCGTCAAGCCGTCCTCTTTGACAAACCTGCCGTTGAGAAAATGAATTGGTTCCTGATGATGCGACATGGAGATTATAATATCCTTCCACGTATGAGTATGCCATTTTCGCCGTTATATTCAAGCAAAGGTATCTCTGCTAGAACTCATTTCAATAATCTCTTTCGTTACGAAAATCTTGAATTTCGAGCGAA
>CAYXAG010000059.1:0-4757 GCA_964462235.1 uncultured Candidatus Saccharibacteria bacterium | reverse complement strand
AGTGCCGCCCGAATTTCAGGCTAAAGCGACCCGCCTGATTCCTTAGAAACTGTCTAAAAAGTCTCTTTCGTCGCGAAATTTCAGAAATTCGAGCGAA
Source organism: uncultured Candidatus Saccharibacteria bacterium (assembly GCA_964462235.1). GTDB lineage: Bacteria > Patescibacteriota > Minisyncoccia > Sungbacterales > HO2-52-23 > CAYXAG01. Next base: position 4,660 of record CAYXAG010000059.1, on the reverse strand, counting down.
AACGCTGAAGGATGAGGAAGGCGTATTGGCTGAAATACGCCAACGAGTCCTGAAGCGTTTGCAGCCGAATTTCTGAAATTGTAGCAGAATACGGATTTTTTAGACAGTTTCTTAGAAACTGAGAGCATGTCCGGAAACTTTCTTTCGTAATGATTGTTTGATTTCCTGTCTTTGGTATGACTCAAGGCGCACGCTTTACATTTTGGGGACGAGCGGCTTTTTTTGTTGCGTCTGTGGGAATGTTGATTATTCTTAACCTCATCTGGATCATTCCCGCGATCCGCGCCGTGTACTCCTCGGCCTCCATTTTGGCTCTGGAGACCGTCCGGAGAGTGCGCAGCGAGGTGAATTTTTCTTTGGGTACGGTGCGTCGGGATATCGAACACGCCGCCGAAGAAATTGGATTTGATCCGGAGCGCGAGAGAATCATCTTGGACTTCGTGCTGAAGCACGATCCGGCGGTGCGCAGCATCGGGGTTGTAGATCTGGATGGGCGCGAGACGTTTCGGGTGGATCGCTTCAGTTTTGTGGCTCCTGCTGATTTGGCAAGTCATGCGAGCACGACGTATTTTACATCCGCGCTGCGGGGCCAGAGTGCCTTCGGAGACGTGTTTATTTCGCCCGAATTGGAGCCGCATATGGTTTTTGCCGTGCCGGTTTTGCGTGCGGGCATGGTTGAGGAAGTTTTGATGGCAGACATCAATATCCGCGGTATGGTTTCTGCGATTCAGGCGCCCGAGATCGCCCCCGCGCATATTTATGTCACAGACGGGAAAGGATACGAGATTCTTGATCCCAATTTAAGCCGACTCTTTCTGCGGCCCGACCTGACGAGCCGCTCAATCGTGCGCAAAGTCATTGCGACTCACAGGGTTGCCGACGGTCTGGCGCCGGATGACGGATATGTGAATGAGTCCGGACAGGCGGTGTTTGCCGTGGGGATGCCGATGTCCATGGCCGACTTCAGTATTTTTCTTGAAACGCCCCGTTCGGTGGCGCTGTCCGGAGAGCGTCAGGTTTTGCTCTTCGGCATGCTCACTACCCTTATTGGTGCGGTTCTTCTTTTTGTCGTCATTGAGGACAGGAGGCGGCTCCGATACCTCAATCTCCGGCTGGGGGAGATTCTGCAGGAAAATAACGAAACGGGAAAAATGCTTGTGTCGCGGGACCGCGAGTTGACAGCGGCAAACCGCCGGCTTCAGGATCTCTTGCGCGAAGTGGATACCGCCGGCAAGATGCTGGTACGCAGGGACTTGGAACTTTCCCGGGCCAATGAGCGCCTGGAGGAGATGGATCGGGTAAAATCAGAATTTGTGACCATAGCCGCTCATCAGTTGCGTACCCCTCTGACCGGTATCCGCTGGTCGTACCAGACGATGCTGGAGGAGGACGAAGGGATGCTGACCGCGGTTCAGCGCCGGATTTTGCAAGGCGGATTGAGCGCCAGTCTGCGCATGATAAATTTGGTGAATGATCTCTTAAGCGTGGCGCGTATTGAAGAGGGTAAATTCGGGTTCCATTTTGCCCGCCAGTCGCCGCGCGCCATGATTGAACGGGCGATCAAGCGTTTTGAGAAAATAGCCCGTGAGAAAGGAATTCAATTCGCGGTTCAGATCCCGGACCCCGCATTCCCGGTGTTTTCGTTTGACGAGGAAAAGCTTTCCATCGTTCTGGATAATCTCCTGGACAATTCCGTTAAATACACAGAGCCGGGCGGGGTGATTACTCTGGAAGTCATACGGGAAGGCGAAATGTTGAGAATAACGGTTCGCGATACCGGTATCGGGATCTCGGCCGAAGAGCTCCACCGCGTCTTCAGCAAGTTCTTCCGTGCCGGCAACGCCTTGCGCTTCCATACCTCAGGGACGGGCCTTGGGCTGTATGTCGCTCACAATATCGTTGCACGCCACAACGGAACCATGTCCGTTCAGAGCGGGGAAGGAAAGGGCACCACGTTTACTGTTATCTTGCCCATGGGGGAGCTGACATAACGCCAAAGCACAACAGAGCGGGGCGAGGCGGCTTCATGCCGCCGTTTTTGTATCTTGACGCTGGCGCAAAGACCCTTGACATTAATGTCCAATCCGCTACAATGATTAGCAGTCGCAGGTCGAGAGTGCTAAATTTCTTACCTTATTGTTTATTATGTCATCTATGAAGATACAGCCACTGGGAGATCGGGTTTTGGTGGAGCCGCATAAAAACGAAAGCGGCAAGACCAAATCCGGCATTTATCTGCCCGAAACCGTGGACAAGGAACGGCCGGAGCAGGGTACGATCATCGCCGTGGGGCCCGGCAAAATCACGGATGGAGGCAAGCGGATTCCTTTGAGCGTGAAGAAGGGCAATGTCGTCATCTTCACCAAATACGGCCCCAACGAAATTAAGGTCGATGGAAAAGAATATTTGATCGCGCGGGAAGAGGATATTCTCGCGATTGTTGGTTAATATGGCTAAACAAATTCTATTTGACGAGAAAGCGCGCCACGCGATGAAGCGGGGCGTGGATCAGTTGACGCACGCAGTGAAGATTACGTTGGGGCCGCGCGGCCGCAACGTGGTGCTGGATAAAAGTTTCGGCGCCCCGCAGATCACCAATGACGGGGTTACGATCGCAAAAGAGATAGAGCTGGAAGACAAGTTTGAGAACATGGGCGCGGAGCTTGTGAAAGAAGCTGCGTCAAAAACCAACGATGCCGTGGGTGACGGCACCACGACAGCCGTGGTGCTCGCCGCATCCCTCATTCACCATGGGCTAAAGTATATGTCGGCGGATTGGCATCCGATGGAGCTTCGGCAAGAACTGGAAGAAGCCCGAGATAAGGTTGTGAAAGATCTTCAGAAGATGGCAAAACCGGTAAAAACAAGCGAGGAAATCGTGCAGGTGGCGACTATCTCGGCCGAGTCGCGGGAATTGGGTGAGATTATCGCCGAGGCCATTGAAAAAGTCGGCAAGGACGGCGCGGTGACCGTAGAGGAATCCCAGGGAACCGGCATCGGAAAAGAAATCGTGGAGGGTATGCAATTTGACCGGGGATACGTTTCCCCCTACATGGTTACCAACGCCGAGCGGATGGAATCGGTGATTGAAGACCCGTATATCTTATTGACCGACAAAAAGATTTCTTCCATCCAGGATATTCTGCCGGTGCTGGAAAAAGTCGCCAAGAGCGGTAAAAAAGAACTCGTGATTGTCGCCGAAGACCTGGAGGGCGACGCTCTGGCAACCCTTGTCGTCAACCGTCTGCGCGGGGCATTTACGGCTCTTGCGATCAAGGCGCCCGGATTTGGCGACCGGAGAAAAGAGATGATGGAAGATATTGCCGTGGTGACGGGTGCTAAAGTCATCTCCGAGGAAGTCGGTTTGAAGCTGGAGAATGCGGATCTGGCGATGCTGGGCCGCGCGAGGCGCGTGGTGGCGGATAAAGACAATACCACGATTGTAGGCGGCAAGGGAAAGAAGGACGACATAGAAAAACGCGTCGGGCAAATTCGCGTCCAGATCGGGAAGACCACTTCCCAGTATGACCGCGAAAAACTGGAAGAGCGTCTCGCCAAGCTCTCCGGAGGGGTTGCGGTCATCAAAGTGGGCGCTGCGACCGAGACCGAGATGAAATATATTAAATTGAAAATTGAAGATGCCGTGGCCGCGACCAAAGCCGCTCTTGCCGAAGGGATTGTTGCCGGAGGCGGTGGTGCGCTCTTTCATGCCGCCTTGTCCATGGATGAGTCTTTGAAAAGGCATCCGGAGTGGATGGGGACTACGCGGCAGATCGCCTACGCCATCCTTATTGACGCGCTGCAGGAGCCGTTCGGTCAGATTGCTACGAATGCCGGTAAGGTGCCGGGTATGATTATTGAGAGGGTCAAAGAGAAAGATTCTCTCAACGCCGGGTATGACGCTCTCAATGATCGCATTGTTTCCGATATGATGAAGGAGGGGATTGTGGATCCGGTCAAAGTGACGCGCTCGGCATTGGAAAACGCCGTATCGGTGGCGGCCATGTTTCTCACCACCGAAGTTGCGGTTGCCGACCTGCCGAAAAAAGAGGAGAAAGTTCCTCCCATGCCGCACGAAGATTATTAGGATCGGGGGTTACGGGCACATGACGTTATAAAACATCCGCCGTTTTCAACGGCGGATGTTTTATATGACTGTGGATTTCGTCCGTGGCGAATCTGCTGTATACTGCATGCAATGCTTAATGTCATGCCTGCGCATCTTGTCTCATCCGGCACCTTGGCGTCCGTATCCCAGACGGCCGCGATACTTTCGCACCCAACGGTTGACCTGCTCGTACTGTTTCTCCTGGTGGCCGGAGGTCTTTTTTACGGCTTTGCCGCAGGCAGGCGCAAGATCGTCTCCTCCATTCTGCTCACGTATGTGGCGCTGGCTATTTTTCCCGCGCTTCCGATAGAATCATTGGTAGGGGCTTTTGGTATCCGGCAGGCGTCTTTCGTGCTCATGGGCGCATTTTTGGCGTTCTTTTTTATTTTGGTTCTGCTCTTGGGCGCGCGGCGGCGCGGTTTTGGCAGGAGCAGTCCCTGGTGGCAGATATTTCTTTTAAGTTTTCTCCAGGCGGGCCTTCTGGTGCATATCATCCTCGGGTTTCTGCCGCCGGATCAGGCGCGGCTCATGGCTCCTTTGACTCGTACGGTA
>CAYXAG010000058.1:0-4818 GCA_964462235.1 uncultured Candidatus Saccharibacteria bacterium | reverse complement strand
TTCTCAAAAGGGTGATATCCGAAACCCGATAGCCTGTTTCTTCAAATACTTCCCGCGCGACTGCCTGCGCCAGCGTTTCGTCTCTCTCCACATATCCGCCTGCCAGCGCCCATTTCCCGCCTTCCAGCAATGATCGCGCGCGCCTGACCAGCAGCACCTTTTCGTCCTGCATGACAACAGTGTCCACGACGGTATGCCGGAATGACGCTTGATGCCTGTCTTCAAATACGCAGGTGATCATACGGTCCCACCGGGAGTCGAACCCGGCTTCCCACATTGAAAGCGTGGTGTCCTAACCGATAGACGATGGGACCAGGACAGTCTTATTTTACCGCGATTATTGGAAAAATCAATCGGTGTGTGATAGGTTTTTGATATGCCATACGAACCTGTCATCGGTCTTGAAATCCACGCGGAGCTCAATACCAAAACCAAGATGTTTTGCCGCTCGGCTAACGATCCGGACGAGAAGCATCCGAATATGAACATCTGTCCTATCTGCATGGGGCATCCGGGCACGCTGCCTGCGATCAACCAAGAAGCCGTAAAAAAAGTGATTCGGGTCGGGCTTACTCTGCGGGGTACCGTTCCGGAGTTTTCTCAATTTGACCGCAAGAATTATTTTTATCCCGATTTGCCCAAGGGATATCAGATTTCCCAGTACGAGCATCCGTTTGTGAAAGGCGGACGCCTCCAGATAGAGGCGCGCGGCATACAAAAAGAAGTACGGATCACCCGCGTCCATTTGGAAGAAGACACCGGGCGTCTGGTGCACGACAGAGCCTCCGGCGCGTCACTGGTGGATTTCAATCGCGCGGGCGTGCCCCTGATGGAATTGGTTACCGAGCCGGATTTTCGCACGGGCGAGGAAGTGCGGCAGTTTGGCGAGGAGCTGCAGAAGATCGTGCGCTACGTCGGCGCATCGGACGCGGATATGGAGAAAGGGCAGATGCGCGTGGAAGTAAACATATCTTTGCGGCCCGTCGGCCAGGAAAAATTGGGCACGAAAGTGGAAATCAAAAACATCAATTCGTTCAAATATGCCGCCGATGCCGTGGACTACGAGATACAGAGACAAACTGCGATTTTGGAACGGGGAGAGAAAGTAGCGCAGGAGACGCGGGGCTGGGACGAACACAAAGGCGAGTCATTTTCACAGCGATCCAAAGAAGAAGCCCACGACTACCGGTATTTTCCGGAGCCGGATCTGCCGCCGCTCAAGCTCTCCCGCGCGTTTGTGGACGGCCTGCAGGCCGAGCTCCCGGAATTGCCCGCGGCGAAGCGCGAGCGTTTTATGAGGGAGTTTGGCCTTGAGCGAGATACGACTGAAATTTTGGTGCGTGATAAAGGAATCGCCGGTTATTTTGAAGAAGCCATGAGCGAGCTTGCCCAAGTCGCCGGTCAGACACCGGACAGCCCTGTCAAAAATCTTGCCAAAGCCCTTGCATCAGTCATGACCGGCGATTTTCTGCGGCTTCTGCATGAGACGTCGGCGGACATCGCCCAGATACGCGTTACACCCGAAAATCTTGCCGAGTTGACGTTCTATGTCGCTGAAAACAAGCTATCCAATCTGACGGCCAAGCAGGTGCTGGACGAGATGTTTCGGTCCGGCGATGACCCGTCGGATATCATTGACCGGCTCGGGCTGTGGCAGATATCGGATACCGGAGAACTGGAAGACATGGCCCGGCATATCATAAAAGAATATCCTGTTGCGGTTGAGGACTGGCGCGCGGGCAAGGCGGCCTCGCTGCAATTTCTCGTGGGGCAGGTCATGAAAGAGTCCCGCGGCAAAGCCAATCCGAAAATTGTACAGGAGATTATTAAGAATATCTTGAAATAAACATGGCCGAGACATTCAAAAGAAGAGTCAAGGCAAAAAGCTTTGGACGTGTATTGCCAACAGTCCTATCAGGTCGAAGTTGCGTCGTCGGTATTGCTCTGCTATAATTGCCCCATGACTACTGCAACACGTGTGAGAAAACTCAACAGGGAAATCGGGGTACTCCAAAAAGACATCAGAGAGATCAAAAAGGTTGTCTTTGCGCCCGTGCTTGATCCGGAGGGGGAATATCGCCCCTCATTCGTAAGAAAGATTCTCGCGCGGGAGAAAGAGCCGGCTGCGTACCGCTTCACGACAAAGGAGGATTTTTCGCGGCAACTCCATGGGAGAAAGAAATGAAATTATCTATGCAGACGGCTTTTGGAAAGATACTCGCAAGCTTCCAAAAGAAGCGCGGGAGAAGTTGCCGGAACTTTTCAATCTGCTCGCCAAAAATGCTTTTGATCCTCTCCTTCGTGTGAAGCCGTTAGGTCATCCGCTTATCGGCAGGTACTCATTTCGCATCACCCGCGACTGGCGCGTGACTTTTAGGTTTGAGGACGACCATCGCATAAAGGTCCTCATGGCCGGCAATCGTGACAACATCTATCGACGATTGAAAAGAATATCATGAATAGCAAGCAACGCGCCTGCAAGAATTGTAAAAATCCGTTCACCGTTGAAGATTACCAAAAAGGCAAAGCCGCATCTCTCCAGTTCCTTGTGGGGCAGGTCATGAAAGAGTCCCGCGGCAAAGCCAATCCGAAGCTCGCTCACGAAATTATCAGGCATCTCCTGGGATGAAGCGTTTTTTTGAGCTGTTTCCGGCGGCACTGGCGTGGGGGACCATCATCGGGGTCGTGATGGGATCGTGGCTCACGCCGCACGCCACGGCGATTTTCATTATTGTCTTTGACGTCTACTGGTTTTTCAAAACTGTCTATCTCTCGCTCCATCTGCGGGCCACGTTTGCGCGGATGCGCCGCTCTATGAAAATAAACTGGCTTGAAGAATTGGAGCATCATCAGGCCCGTGCGTGGCGCCGGGTGCGGCATCTGGTCATTCTGCCCATGGCGGGCGAGCCGTACGCGGTGGTGCGGGAAAGCATGGAGTCGCTGGCAGGAGCGAACTATCCGAAAGACCGTTTGATCGTGGTGCTGGCGCGGGAGGAGCGGATTTCGGATTCGGCGATCGTTGCCGAGCGTATCCGGAAAGAGTTTGCTTCGTCGTTTGGAGAATTTCTGGTGAGCGCGCATCCGGACGGACTGCCCGGCGAGATACGCGGGAAAGGGTCCAACGAGACCTGGGCCGCGCGCGAGGCCAAGTCGCGCATCATTGATCCGCAGCGCATCAGGTATGAGGATATTCTCGTCTCGGTGTTTGACGCCGATACTCAAGTAGCGCCGGAATACTTCGGTGTCTTGACGCATGCGTTCCTTTCCTGCCCTCGTCCCCAGCGCTCCAGCTACCAGCCCATCCCGCTTTTTACCAACAACATTTTTCAGGCGCCGGCGCTTGCGCGCATCATCGCGTTCTCCTCTTCGTTCTGGCACATGATCCAGCAGTCGCGGCCCGAGCGGCTGACGACATTTTCGTCTCACTCCATGCCGTTTGCGGCACTGGTGGAGGTGGGATTTTGGAATACCGATGTCGTCTCGGAGGACTCGCAAATTTTCTGGCAGTGTTTTCTTCATTACGACGGCGATTGGCGGGTGGAACCAATTTTTTATCCGATATTCATGGATGCCAATGCAGCGCCGACGTTTTGGGCGACGATGAGAAATCTTTACCGGCAGCAGCGCCGCTGGGCATGGGGAGGGTGCGAGAACATCCCGTATTTTCTGCAGGGGTTCCGGAAAAACAGGCGTATCCCGATGCGCGCCAAGGCATATTGGAGCTTTTATTATATAGAGGGGTTTCATTCCTGGGCCACCAATTCCATCATCATCTTCAGTCTGGGCTGGCTGCCCGTTATACTGGGGGGTGCTGTCTTCAACTTTTCGGTGCTCTCCTACAACCTTCCGCGCATCACCCGCGCCATCATGAATTTTGCCACCATCGGGATTGTGTCTTCGGCGATTTTGGGTATGATACTATTGCCTCCCAAGCCCGCGTGGTTTGGCAGGCGGCACTATTTTCTCTACTGCATCCAGTGGATCCTGATGCCTTTGCAATTGATTGTCTTCGGTTCGTTCCCGGCGCTGGATGCTCAAACCCGCGCGGCTCTGGGCGGCCGGTGGCGCTTGGGATTTTGGATCACGCCTAAATTTCGTGTACGTAAAACTTAGAGCATGTTTGCGAATTTTATTCTGGGGGCACTTGACCATCCTGCACTTATCCACGGGATACTGTTTACGATGCTGGTACTGTCCGGCATCGGCCTTGCGCTGATGCCGGAGGATGTCATCTTCCTTTTGGGCGGATATCTGGCATCCTTGGATTTCATCCGTCTTCCCACCGTGCTCGTTGTTTTGATACTCGGTGTTCTTGGCGCGGATACGAGTGGTTACTGGGTCGGGCGGCTGTACGGAGCTTGGATAGAGATCCATATCGTGCGGCGGTGGCAGTTTGCCGCGCGGATTCTGGGAAAAGTGAAAGGGCTTTTTGAGCGGCACGGCGAGAAGATCGTCATGATGGGGCGCCCGCTCATGGGTTTGCGCATCGCGATTCCGATGTTTGCAGGCCATACCGGGATGAAGTTCGGCAGATTTTTGCGTTATGATGCCGTTCTCTCAATTCTCTGGACTTTTGCGCTGGTTTCAATCGGATATTATCTGGGCGCCACTCTTGACATTTTTGCGGAGGCGCGAGTCATCAAGCACTGGGTGTTCCTTGCGCTCGTGGTTGCAGTATCCCTTTATACCGCGCTCCGATTCCTGAAAGGCATATGCTCACGCATGAGCCCTCGACAATTCATGCGGCCATAGTTTAGTGGCAGGATGACTGCTTCCCAAGCAGTAGGCGCGGGTTCGATTCCCGCTGGCCGCACCAAT
>CAYXAG010000057.1:0-4915 GCA_964462235.1 uncultured Candidatus Saccharibacteria bacterium | reverse complement strand
ACCCCCCTGCCGGTTATGGCCACGCTTTTTATCGTCGTGGGATTTCTTTTTATCATGATGGGATTTTTAGCCGAGTTGATGTTGCGAATCTATTACGATACCCAGCATGCAAAGCCGTATTCGGTTAAAGAGATCATTGAGCGATGAACGGAAGGATTCTCATCACGGGCGGTTTGGGATTCATCGGTTCTCATCTTGCCGACGTGTTCGCCGCCCAGGGGATGAGCGTGCGGATACTGGATATTCCGGAGCGCCCGATGGATGTGCCGGCCGAGCGAGAATATGTGCGGGGCAGCGTTGCCCAAAAAGAGGCGTGGATCCGCGCGCTTGAGAGCGTAGATTACGTGGTGCATCTTGCCGTATACCCGGGCTATCATTTTGATTTCAGCACCTACTTCTCGGTAAATGCCGCGGGCACAGCACTCCTGTACGAGGTTGCGGTGGAGAAAAAACTTCCGCTGCGGCATATCATTATCGCATCTTCCCAGTCGGTGTATGGAGAAGGAAAGTATCGGTGCCCGCAGCACGGCATATTTTATGCGCGGGCGCGGGACCCCAAAGACCTGCGGGATTCAAAATGGGATGTGCGATGCCCTCAAGATGGCGGCAGTGTCCGGGTCGTGCCCTCACAGGAAGAGGATCCGTTGCACCCGGTCTCGCCCTACGGCGCCTCCAAAATGGCCAGTGAGGAAATCGGGTTAACGCTTGGCCGGCAGTACGACATTCCTTCCACCGCGCTCCGTTTTGCCATGGTGAGCGGGGCGCATCCGAGCATGAAGCGGCCGTATGCGGGCGCGGTGAAATTTTTTACCGAAGAAGCGCTCGCGGGCCGTCCGATCCCGATCCATGAAGACGGGCAGCAGATGCGGGATTTTGTAAACGTGAAAGACGTGGGTCAGGCGCACCTTGCGGTTTTGGGAAATCCCGCGGCGTATTTTCAAGCATTCAATGTCGGTGGCGGCTCTCCCCGACGGCTCCTTGATTTGGCCGAAGAGGTATGTCGGGCGCTGGGCGTGCCCTGCGAGTCTGTTTTCAAAAAAGAATTCCGTCCGTTCACTCCCCGCCACTGGGTGATGGATCCGCAAAAGCTCGGTGGTCTGGGTTGGGCCCCGCAATACTCTTTTGAGGAGGGCGTGAAAGAGTTGGTGGCGGCGTATAAAAAATTTCCTCATGAATTTTCATCGTAATTATCCCCGGCTTATTTTTAGCACCGCGCTGATTCTGGGCTTTGCGTGCCTCCTTTCTCTCTATCCTCGTTTCAGGTTTGAGACGTTTTCCTGGAGCGGGGCGGATGCCTTGGAATACAATTTTTTGGCGGATAATCTGGCCCAAGGACACGGTTTCTCTCTCCGGATTTCCGCTCCCTACGTTCCGTCTGCGGCGCGCATGCCCGGGTATCCGGCGATCATCGCACTTTCAAAAATTATTTTTCATGGGATTATTCCGGTCATCATAGTACAGATGGCGGCCTACGGTGCTGGCGCCGTCCTCGCCTACAAAATTGCGCGGATGTTTCTCTCCGAGCGGATGAGTGCGGTCGCGGGATTTTTGGTCGTCTTTCATCCGTACATCCTTTTCATGGCGATGTCGCTGATGACCGAGACATTTTTTATCGCCAGTATCATGGCGTCCGTCTATTTTCTCCTGCGATATTTTCAAGAGCATGCCATCAAGCAGGCGATTTTTTCAACTCTTCTGCTGGGTTTTGCGGCACTTCTGCGGCCAACCCCGCTTTATATGATTACCATTTGGGTGGCGATGGTGGCGTGGGACGGATGGAATCGGAATGAAAGATGGAAAAAAATCGGGCTCCGCGCGTGCCTCGTGGTATTGATTTTTGTTGCGATTCTCGTGCCGTGGATGGTACGCAATAAAATAGAGTTCGGGCGCTGGGGCTTTGTTTCGGCAAACAGTTTCGGATTCTATGCCGCAACGTCCGTATATCTCACGGCGCTTCACGAGCATATCCCGCATCAGGAAGCGCGCGTGCGTCTGCAGAATAAATTTGAGACGACATTCAAGGATGAGCTTGCGGCCGACACCAATTATCCGGACTTCGCATACAAGGGATACGACGAGTTTGAATACGGCGATTGGTTTGCGGCCCGAAGTTCCGCGATCATCAAGGATAATCTCGGACTGTTTGCGAGGGAAATCATGACATCGATTCCGGACTTCCTTACCAAAGATCTCTGGCTGCATCCGTTTGAAAAATACGACATCCTGCATCCGGCGAATCAGCCGCTTACGCCGCTCCGGCGCGTATGGAGCGAGCAGGGGATGGGCGGCCTGACGCGTGAAGTGTTGGCGCGATTTTCCTGCGGATCATCCTGCGTGTTCTCATTCGGCATCGCGGCGCTGGGCAGGATATTTTACCTTCTGCTCTCGGTATTTGGATTTGTCGGACTTTATTTTATGATTCGCAGCCGCGAGCATCTCGCGCGCTCGGCAGGGCTTCTCTTTTCTCTCATCATTCTTTATTTTGCCGCAGCGCATCTTATCCTCACCTCCATGGCAGGTCACGAGCGCTACCGTCTGCCCATCGTGCCGTTGATGATCGTCTCTGCTCTCTCTGGCCTTTCGGGACTGGGCAGGAGAACCAGAGGTTTTATTCCCGAAGGGAAGTCTGATATACTCTACCCATGAATGCGGATCTCAATCTCTTTTTTTTCCTGAATAATCTGGCGGGACGGTCGCGTGTCTTTGACGTGTTGGTTGTGGGCATGGCAACGTACGCCCCGTATCTTCTGGTCATGCTCTTTTTTCTGCTGATATGTTTTTCCGCATATGAGGCGCGCCAAAAGCTCCGGATGGTTTGGGTTGTCGCGATTTCTGCCCTGGTCGCTCGCCTGGGGGCCGCAGAGGGCATCCGTCTTTTCTATCATCGTCCTCGTCCGTTCATGGCCTATCAGGTGCGCCAGCTGCTTTCCGATAACGAATGGTCATTCCCTTCCGGTCATGCGACTTTTTTCTTTGCCATGGCCACCGCCGTATATCTTTATAATAAAAAATGGGGGGCCGGATTTTTTGCGGCAGCACTTCTGGTGAGTGCGGGCCGCGTGATTGCGGGCATACACTATCCCTCGGATATTCTGGGCGGTGCCCTGATCGGAGCGGCGGTCGCCTGTTTCGTCTTTTATGCGGCTGAAAAAAGAAAAACCGGAGAGATTGGAAAACGATTATAGTTTGTCGTGATGAATAACTTTATGTGCTATATCTCGGAGCGTTGTGTACGCTTTCTTGACACGCTCGGCCGCGCCACTCGGCGTCCTTGCTAGCATCGGCGGCGCTTTCGGGGTCTTGTCAGACCCAAACCAAGCAACCGCCGCCTCCCATTGTCTCAAAAGCGTATACAACGTTCCGATTTCTTACACTTTATGGATCCCCACACCGCACAAAATTCCGTCCATACTTTTCACGGCCTTGGGATTGCCCCCGGTATCTTGGAAATTCTGGCTCGACTCCGGTATGTGCACCCCACGCCGATTCAGCACCGGGCGATCCCTCCGGCGCTGGAAGGAAAAGACGTCATCGGCATTGCGCAGACCGGCACCGGCAAGACCCTTGCGTTTGGCATTCCCATGATTCAGTCTCTTGCCCGGGCTAAGGGCCAGGGGTTGGTGCTGGTGCCCACGCGGGAGCTGGCGCTTCAGGTGGATCACGAGCTACATAAAGTCGGGCGCGTCCTGGGGCTGAAGACCGCGGTTCTTATCGGCGGCGCTGCCATGAGGCCGCAGGTGGAGGCGCTTGGCGCCAAAGTCCATATTGTGATTGCCACCCCCGGGCGGCTCATTGACCACCTGGAACAAAAAAATTTGAATTTGGGCGAGGTGCGCATCCTGGTCATGGATGAAGCGGACCGCATGCTTGACATGGGATTTCAGCCCCAGATCAAAAAGATTCTCCAGGTCGTTCCCCGGGAGCGCCAAACTTTATTTTTTTCCGCAACCCTGCCGCCGGAAATCGTGTCCATGGCATCGGCCCAGATGCGCCTGCCCATTCGCGTGGAGATAGCGCCCCCCGGGACCGTTGCCGAGCGCGTAACGCAGGAAATTTTCATTGTCAAAAAAGAAGAAAAGATCCGGCTTCTGGAAAAGATTCTTGAGCAATACAAGGGCTCCACGCTGGTCTTTGTGCGCACCAAGCATGCTGCCAAGCGTATCACGAGGGCTTTCCGGGAGCGGGGGCATGACGCCGCCGAGATTCACGGCAATCGTTCGCTCGCCCAGCGCAGGGCCGCTCTTGAAGGATTCAAGTCAGGGAAATACCGCCTGCTCATTGCCACTGACATCGCCGCACGTGGGATTGATGTGCGCGGCATTGAACTGGTGGTAAATTACGATCTGCCCATGGAGCCGGAGGGTTATGTGCACCGGATCGGCCGGACGGCCCGCGCCGGTGGCGAGGGTCATGCCATCAGTTTTGCCATGCCCGATGAGGAGCGGGGGGTGCGAGCCATTGAGCGGCTCATCAAGAAAAATTTGCGCATCTCTCCGCTCCCCGAACTGCCGCCCGGGAACATGCTGCCTGATGTTATGCAGCCCCGTGCGCACAGGCCCGCATATCCTCGCCGCCGCCACGGGCCAGGTCCTTTTCATGCCGGGCGAAGCTCATATCCGTATAGAAATCGGAGATGAGTCCATGATACAGTCGCGGTACTGTCGTCTGATCTCTTGTATGGCAGCAGTCCTTCTATCTGCTGCGTTTCCTTTGGTTTCGCGCGCCGCTGCTCCGGCTGGGCATTCAAAATCGGCTGATGCCGGACTGGAGATATCGGGATGGATTCCGTATTGGCGCACTGCGACAGGAACCGCCGATGTTGTGCCGCACATGGCGCGTTTCAAGGAGATCAGTCCTTTTGGCTATACGGTGATGCATGACGGGACCCTTGCCGATACCGCTAAGTTCGGGCGCG
>CAYXAG010000056.1:0-5022 GCA_964462235.1 uncultured Candidatus Saccharibacteria bacterium | reverse complement strand
GAATCCGTGATCCGCGCCTTTGATAATAACGCCGGAGAAGGATTTCGCCAAGGGCGCGTGAGCGCGGAAGACATCAATGAGTTTTTGCGTTGGGCGGTCAAGATACTCGTCCCGCGAGCCGAAGATGACGGCGATGGGCGCGCGGATGCTTTTGAGTTCTTTCCACGTTGCTTTCGGATTGAAATAGGGGAACGTGTCTTCGGTGGTTCCTTGCCGGAACATGCTTAAGAATCTTTGTGCCGAAAATATGCCGTACTCTTGGGGCATGAGCGCTCCGGGATTTTTGCGGGAGAGTTTCTCGGCAAGGGCAACGCCGCGCGCAAGTCCCGCAGCGCCGAATTTTTTCCGGCCTGCGACAATGTCGCTCACCGGCCCCAAAAGAATGAGGGCTTTTATTGCGGGGTCGCGGGTTTTATAAAGATAATACAGGGCTTTGTTGGCGCCGGTGGAGTGGCCTGCAAGGATGATTTTTCTGTAGCCGTGTCGCCGCGCGAATGCGATCATCGCGCGGATATCCAAGACGCATTCTTCAAACGTTTCAAACCCCGCGCCTTGCAAGCCTTTTTCTTCGGGCGCATCGCGGTTGACAATGTCGTGCCCGCGGGTGTTGAATTTGAAGTACCCGATGGGGTATTTTAGGAGCTCCGAGGAGAGTTCTTTGACGATGTCTTGGCCGTGCGCGAAGTTGGATCCGAGTCCATGGATCCAGATGAGGGCCGTGTCGGAACGGTGCTCGGGAAGTGCCGCAATGCCGTCGAGCCCAATGCTATCGCGTGTTTTTATGCGCGCAAGAAAGAGAGGGATCATATGGGTCTGGGGCGTAAACTTTTTATTCTTCTGACGAGCGTTCTCGGTTTTTTGATATTTTGGATCCTCGCCTCTGTCGGTCTGATAATTCTGGTATTGGCGTGGGATGTAGTTATCAGGCCGATCGGCCTCTTATTTTTTCCGCGGAGCCGCGCCGTTAGGCATATCGGCGAATCGTCCAGTACAAAGACCCCTCATTCTTGAGGGGTCTCTAATTTCGGATATGTCATGGCAAGTTCCACGATGTATCGTACGCCGACACCCGAAGCTCCTTTGGCAAGCTGCTCTGATTCTGTGGTGGTCATTTTGGGCGCGATATCAAGATGCAGCCACGGGGTACGATTCACAAATTGCTCCAAAAATTTTGCGCCGTGGATGGCGCCGCCGTACCGGTCGGTCTTGCCCGCGTTGGCGAGGTCGCCGAATGTTCCTTTAATGTCGGCCAGATATTCGTCCCACAGGGGCAGCGGCCAGACGTAATCGCCGGACGCCTCACCGATGGAGACGAGTTTGTCCGTGAGGGAGGCGCGATTGGTGAAGACGGCCGAGCAGTAATTGCCCAGAGCCACGTGCGCGGCACCGGTGAGAGTCGCAATGTCAACGATGAGCCCGGGTCTGTAACGGAGGGCGTAGGCAAGGGCATCGGCCAAAATCACGCGGCCTTCGGCGTCGGTATCCAAAACCTCAATGATTTTTCCGCTCATGGACTTGAGGAGGTCTCCGGGCCGATAGGACGATCCGGAAGGCATATTTTCCACGGCCGGAATGAGTCCCACTATAGTAATAGGAAGTTTGAGTCGCGCTGCTGCGGCAATGCCGTGGATAACCGCAGCGCCTCCGGACATATCCATATGCATCTCGTACATGTATTGCCCGGGTTTCAGATTGATGCCGCCGGTGTCAAAGGTGACTCCCTTACCGACAAGGACCAAAGGTTTTTGTCCGGCCGGGCCGTTGCGGTATTGGCAGATGATGAATTGAGGCTTCTCGTCCGAGCCGCGGCTCACTCCCAAGACCCCGCCCATGCCCAGGCGCCTTATCTCGGGCTCATCCATGACGCGCACTTTGAACCCCGCCTCTTTGCCTGCCGCGACAGCCGAGCGCGCAAGAGTCGCGGGCGTCATGTCGCTGCCCGGAGTATTGGCGAGCGTGCGCGTTTTGTTCACTTCCTCGCCGATGATGGAGCCCTCGCGCAGGCCCGCACCAATTTCTTTCAGGTATTTTTTGTGTGCTCCGAGAAAAACGGTTTTTACTTCCGGCCATCCGCCTTTTGGCTTCTGCCGATATCGGTTAAATTCAAAATCCGCCATGAAGGCGTTTTGGGCAAACATCCGCGCGGACCAGCGTATGTCGGTAGCGCCGGTCCGCTCCCCGACCAAGAGGGGTGTAGCAAACGCCTCTATTTTTTCCTGCTTGGCATGTCGCACCATGCGCCGCGCAAGAAGGGTCGCCTTGCGCTCATTCCATGCGCGGCGCTCGCCCATCCCGAAGAGTGCGACCTGTTTGGGGGAGCGATCGGTAAAGAAGAATGATTTTATTTCACCCTCGTCCCCGCGAAAGTTTTTTGCAGCGAGTTTCTGGAGAGTATTTTTTTGCTCGCGCGGCAGGAATGAAAAAAAATCCTCTTTTGTCAAGGATTCTCCCTGCCGGAGGCCGACAAAAAGATGTGTTGTTCTTGCCGCCTCCCGATACTCCCGAGAAATTAGTTTCATGCGGCCGAGAAGGCTTTGAGACATCGGACGCACACTTTGGCGCGTGTGCCCGACGGCAATTTGGCCCATTGGAGGTTGGGGTATTTGCGCACGCGGGATGTTGGGTTATAATGGCTCCGCAGGAACGAGCGCGTTCCGCCCATGCGGGATCCTTTGTGGCATACGGCGCAGGTCTTCATTAAAGAAAAAGATATCATAGCGCAATGGAAAGCACAACCCAGTTTATTTTTCAGATTGTCATTTTGATTTTCTCGGTGGTGATCCACGAGGTGTCTCACGGCTATGCGGCGCTTGTCTTGGGCGACCACACGGCCGAGTACGAGGGACGTCTTACCCTCAACCCCTTCAAGCATCTTGACCTTTTCGGATCACTCATTCTCCCCACGATCTTGTATCTTTCCGGCGGGTTTATTTTCGGCTGGGCGCGTCCGGTCCCGTATAATCCGCGCAATTTGCGCAATCAGAAATGGGGCCCGGCGATCGTGGGCGCTGCCGGACCTGCCGTCAATATCTCGTTGGCACTTTTTTTCGGGCTCATCGTACGCTTTGCTTCAGCCGGGCCCCTGGGCTCTCAAAACGGATTCGCGGCAAATTTCGTCGGCATTGCGGCGGCGATTTCGTTTCTCAATCTCGAGCTGGCGCTTTTCAATCTCGTTCCCGTGCCGCCGCTGGACGGCTCCAAAGTGCTGTTTGCGATGCTGCCGGAGCGCTGGCGCGCGTTCCAGTATATGCTGGAGCGCTACGGCCTGGCGATCCTGCTTTTCTTTGTATTCTTCTTCTCACAGTGGCTGGCGCCGGTCGTGCTTTTTTTGTTCCGCGCCATCACCGGCGCGGTTTTCTGACCGCCGCATTGCAAAAAGCTTGTGTTTAGGCCATAGTGTCTGGACGCATGCAGGAATCGTGGTTTGGCAGTCCTTTGACAAGGAGAAGTAGATGGCCGGAATTGGGGTCCGTCTGCGGATTCTCGGGGCCGTATTGCCGCAAAATGTTTGGCGGATGTTATCCGAACAAACAAGAGGTACGTTCCCGTGGTCTGAACCGATTTCTGCCGATACGGACAGCCCCGAATATCTGCGTGAACTTTGGCGCACGTTTGATATGTTGACTCATTATCCAGTATTTGCTATCTTACTTTCATTCTTGCATAAAAAGTTATGCCGACGATTCATCAGCTGATTAGGCGCGGGCGCACCCCGCGAAAATACAAATCCAAGGCTCCGGCGCTTGCCCGAGGTTTTAATGTTCTCAAAAACCGTCCGGTTTCCTATCCGTCTTCCTTCAAGCGGGGGGTGTGCATCAAAGTTACGACCATGACTCCCAAGAAGCCGAATTCCGCTCTGCGCAAGGTTGCGCGCGTGCGCCTGACCAACGGGATGGAGGTGACGGCCTATATCCCTGGCGAGGGACACAATCTTCAGGAGCACTCGGTGGTGGTGATTCGCGGCGGCCGCGTCAAAGACTTGCCGGGCGTGCGCTATCACATCCTGCGCGGAGTTCTGGACACCGGCGGCGTGGAAGGCCGCAAGCAGCAGAGGAGCAAGTACGGAGCCAAGAAACCCAAAGCGAAATAGGAATAAGGAAGTACGAATTAGGAATTACGGGAGCGACTTTTTATCAATAAATTCCCTTAGAAACTGTCTAAAAAATCCGTATTCTGCTACAATTTCAGAAATTCGGCTGCAAACGCTTCAGGACTCGTTGGCGTATTTCAGCCAATACGCCTTCCTCATCCTTCAGCGTTTTCGCTCGAATTTCTGAAATTTCGCGACGAAAGAGACTTTTGAGATAGTTTCTTATTCATAATTCCTAATTCACGATTCAAGTCACATGAGACGCAAAAGAAAATTCACCCGCCAGATTGAACCCGATTCCCGTTATGCCAATGCGACGGTTGCCAAATTCATCAATTACGTCATGAAGAAAGGCAAAAAATCCGTCGCCGAGGGCGTGGTGTATCGGACATTTGATCTGATTCAAAAAAAGCACGAGCAGGATCCTCTCGCCGTTTTTGACGCGGCCGTGAGGAACGTGGGGCCCATGCTGGAAATCAAATCACGCCGCATCGGGGGCGCCACCTACCAGGTGCCGCGCGAGGTGCGTGGCGACCGGAAGCTGGCGCTTGCGTTCCGATGGATTTTGCTCGCTGCCCGCGGGAAAAAAGGTAAGCCCATGCACGAGAAGCTCGCCGAGGAATTGATTCTTGCCACCAAAAACGAAGGGAGTGCGATTAAGAAAAAATTGGACACCCACCGAATGGCCGAGGCCAACAAAGCGTTTGCTCATTTTAGCTGGTAGTGATACAGTAGCGCTATGTCATGGATAAACTTCCGGAAATCTCTGGCAAAACAATGGGACGGCTTCTGATCCGTCTCGGTTTTTATATGAAAAGCCAAAGAGGAAGCCACGTGAAGTTTGTCCGTGAACGCGATACGGGAAAAGAAGTCATTCGAACCCATCTCAAAATTCCATCTCACGCTCCGATACGGGATTTTTGGCTGCGGCT
>CAYXAG010000055.1:0-5087 GCA_964462235.1 uncultured Candidatus Saccharibacteria bacterium | reverse complement strand
ACACGGAGGGCTCCCCCTCGCGGAGCGAATTGAATTTGTCCGCGTCGTAGCACTGAACGAAAGCGGCGGGGGGCGAGTAGAATTTGGACGAATCAACTCTTTGCCGCAACCGCGGAGACGCGGGAGCGGCCGTTGAATTTTTTCATGCCTTTGGAGAATGCCACGGCGCCATCATGAACATCCGCGAGGATCTCATCGCCGTCATGAATTTTACCCGCAATGATTTCCTGGGCCAGAGGATCCAGGATGACGGTCTGAATCGCGCGCTTCAGAGGCCGCGCTCCATAATGGGAATCATACCCCTTCTCAACAATAAATTTCTTAAGCGCGGGAGAAAACGATATCGCAATACCGCGTCCCTGCATGCGTTGAATCACTCGCGCCAGCTGTATATCCACGATCCGCTCAATCACCGCCACCGAAAGCGAGGAGAAAATGATAATCTCATCCAGCCGGTTCAGAAACTCGGGGCGGAAATAACGCTCCAAAGCTTTTCTGATTTTATCTTTCATGTCGCGCTCCCGGCCATCGCGTGTGTCTTCGTCCACGCTCGCAAAACCCAAGCGACCCATCTCCGCCACGTATTCGCTTCCGATATTGGAGGTCAGAATGATGATGGTGTTTTTGAAATTCACCGTGCGGCCCTTGGCATCCGTCAGGCGGCCATTGTCCAAAATCTGCAATAAGATATTGAAGACCTCCGGATGAGCTTTTTCTATTTCATCAAACAGGATCACCGAATAGGGCCGGTGCTTGACAAGCTCGGTCAACTGCCCGCCTTCCTCGTAGCCGACATAGCCCGGGGGCGAGCCGATAAACTTGGCGACGGTGTGGCGCTCCATGTACTCGCTCATGTCCATGCGGATGAGCGCTTTCTCGTCGCTAAAAAGAAATTCGGCCAGCGCCTTGGCAAGTTCAGTCTTCCCGACTCCCGTAGGGCCTAAAAACATAAAAGATCCAATCGGGCGATTCTCCTCTCCGATGCCCGCGCGTGATCGACGCACGGCGTTAGCGATCTTTGCAATCGCCTCGTCCTGGCCGATCACGCGCCTCTTCAGCTCATCCTCAATATGAATCAGTCGGGTCGCCTCGCGCTCCAGTATCTTGGTGGCAGGGATCCCGGTCCAGCGGGCGATCACCGAGGCGATGTCTTCTTCCCCCACCTCGCCGCGCACAATGTGGCGGGAATTCTGCAACACGGCCAACTGGGTCTCCTGCTCGCGCAGCTTGTTCTCAAGCTGCGGAATTTTGCCGTAACGCAGTTCCGCGACTTTACCGAATTCCCCGCTGCGCTCGGCGATGTCAGATTCCTGACGGGACGTATCCAAATCTTTTTTCAAAGCGCGGATATCTGCCACGATCTCTTTTTCCTGCTTCCAGGCCTCTTCCAAGCCGCGGATATTATCCTGAAGCGTCGTGATTTCTTTCTCTATTTTTTTCAGGCGATCCTTGCCAGCGCGCCCCTCTTCTTTCTTTACGGCCTCGCGCCCGTCAGAGCCAGGCTCGCCCAAAAGCGCGGCGCGCTCAATCTCAAGCTTCATGATGATGCGGCGCGTCTGGTCCAGCTCCTGCGGCAGACTGTCCATCTCAAGGCGCAAGGAAGAGGCCGCCTCGTCCATGAGATCCACGGCTTTATCCGGCAGGAAACGATCAGTAATGTAGCGGGACGAGAGATGGGCGGCTGCGATCAGGGCGGCATCCGTAATTTTGATCCCATGGTGCGCTTCATATTTTGCTTTCAGGCCCCGCAGGATCGCGATAGTATCCTCCACCGAGGGCTCGTCCACATACACCGGCTGGAACCGGCGCGCCAGCGCAGGATCGCGTTCAATATAACGCTGGTATTCGCGCAGAGTCGTCGCGCCTATGGCGTGCAATTCCCCACGCGCAAGCGCGGGCTTGAGCATGTTGGATGCGTCAATGGCGCCTTCCGCGGCACCGGCGCCCACAAGCGTATGAAGCTCGTCTATAAAAATGATGTATTTACCCTGTGCCCGTTCAACCTCGCGCAAAATCGCCTTCAGCCGATCTTCAAATTCGCCGCGATACTTGGTTCCGGCAATCACCGCGGCAAGATCCACTGAAATCAATTCTTTGTCTTTGAGCGTCTCGGGCACGTCGCCGGATACGATCCGCTGCGCCAGCCCTTCGGCAATCGCGGTTTTCCCCACGCCGGCCTCGCCAATGAGCACCGGATTATTTTTGGTGCGGCGGGAAAGTACCTGCATCACGCGTCGGATCTCGTTGTCGCGGCCCACCACCGGATCCAACTTTTCTTGACGGGCAAGGCGTGTGAGATTGCGCGCGTATTTTTCAATGACGTTATATTTGGTTTCCGGCTCCGGATCGGTGATCCGCTGCCCGCCGCGCAATTCCGCAAGAGCTTTTAGCACCACTTCTTTGGTCAGCGCCTCGTGCGCCAGCATCTCTTTTGCGCGGGATGGCACTTCCACGAGCGCAAGAAAAAGATGCTCGGTGGAGATGAACTCATCCTTCAGCTGTGCGGCCTCCCGATGCGCCTGCTCAATCACTTTTGCCAGATCTTGAGTGAGATACACTTGTCCCAAAGGCGTTGACACCATTGCGCCGCGGGGCAACGCTGCCAGTGTTTCCAGGAGCCGATCCGCGAATCCGGAAATATCGGTCTCCAATTTTTCCAGTATGGCGTCTACGGTGCCTTCTTCCTGCAACACGAGCGAAGCCAGAAGATGCAGGACGTCAATCTGCTGGTGCGAGCGCTCCAAAGCCAAATCATGCGCTTTTTTCAGCACCTCTTGGGCTTTGATGGTGAATTGATTATAAGGGGGCATTGTCGCTCGCCGCCTGCTCTCCGCTCACGGTTACGGCATGGGTAAATTATCCTCGCTTCGTGGCGGGAACCCTCCGTGTTCTCTCCGATTTCTGTCGGAGAGCCCCGGTCTCCCTTGCCACTTCGCTTCGGTAATTTACCACCCATGCCTCCACAGTTCGCGTATGAGCAGAACGGCTCGCTTAAACTTAGGCGCGGAAAATTCAACGCCTTTTGGCATTCTCGCGAAGCGTGGGGTAGAGCACGATCGCAAACGCAAGCGCCAGTATGGACATTGCAAGGTAAAAAAGATTCATGGAATTTATAAATGTTTTACTAAGGTGACGCTCGACCAAAAAAAGAAAATTGCGAAAACAAATCCTCCGATGATGCTTAATACCGCATCTGAACTAAAATGCGGAACCACGAACGGAACAACGGCGGACGCGACGCACACCTGCCCAAGATCCGCAAGGATTCCGGAGATCGTCTTAAGCTGTTCTGGAGAAAACATCTCCCTTTATTATAGAACCGTTTTCTCCTCTGTCAAGGTAACGGAGACCCTATGAGGCAAAACATGACAACCTTGAGCACAGAGCGGGACGGCAAGCAAAAACTATTTCCTTTCCTCCAGCTTCACGTTCACTTCCATTTCCTTTCCGTCGCGGAAGATTTTTAGGGCTACCTCGTCGCCGACCTGATGCTTTTGGATAAGGGATGAGAGCGTATGATTGGGATCAACGCGCTCGCCGCCAAACTCCAGAATGATGTCTTTGTCGCGGATGCCGGCCTTTTGGGCCGGACTTCCCGGTGTGACTCCCGCCTCTTTGTCGGTCCCTGCTACCAATGCTCCGTAATCCCGGCCCAATTTTTCGGTCTGGGCAAATTCGGGTGTTACCACGGCGTAGCGCACGCCAAGAAACGGGTAGATGATTTTGCCGCTCGTCTGGACGCTTGCGACGTCGCGCTTTGCTTTGTTGATGGGAATCGCAAATCCGATATTCTGCGCATTGCTTGCAATCGCGGTATCAATGCCGATGACTTCCCCGCGTATATTGATCAGCGGCCCGCCGGAGTTGCCCGGATTGATCGCCGCATCCGTCTGGATCAACTCCTGCAGACTTTCCGGACCCGACGCGGCTCCGTTGGCTATGACGGATCGTTGGAGCCCGGACACCACGCCAAGAGACACCGTATTGCGGAATTCACCCAGGGCGTTGCCGATCGCAATCACGGCCTGACCAATTTTGGTCCGGGAAGAATCACCCAGACGGAGCGCCGGATATCCGTCTCCGTCCACCTTCACAACCGCAAGATCCTGAAGAGGATCAATGGCCAGCACACGAGCGGATTTTTTTCTGCCGTCGTTCATGAGAACCGTATAGCTTGCCTCGGTGTCCTGCACGACGTGTTTGTTCGTGAGTATCAGGCCGTCGGATGAGACGAAAAATCCGGTGCCGGCCGAGACCTCCTGTTGTTTGGTTCCTTTCTCGCGATACTGCGGAATTTGGAACCCCGAACCTTGATCGCCGAAAAACTGCTTGAAGAAAGGATCATTGCTGAACGGATCCACGTAATACTGCTCAATGATGGGGACGTCTCGGGTAGCCACAATGCTCACCACGGCCGGAGACGCGTCCGCAACGACTTTCACTATCGCATCGTCGTAGCGCGCCGCCAGATCCGATGCGTCCGGCTGCACCAATTTTTCCAAAATCTTGGGACGGTTGAAAAAAAAGGGCGCAGTATTCT
The DNA here is from genome assembly GCA_964462235.1 of uncultured Candidatus Saccharibacteria bacterium. Taxonomy (GTDB): domain Bacteria; phylum Patescibacteriota; class Minisyncoccia; order Sungbacterales; family HO2-52-23; genus CAYXAG01. The sequence continues at coordinate 547 of CAYXAG010000055.1, read as the reverse complement.
CTCCGCTTTCAAAAAGCGGGCCGATAAAGCCCATGGAGAGTGTCGTCCCGATGACCGAGACCACAAAGCTCATGACGATGGTGAAAACCACGATCTGCCTTACCGTGGGCTGCTGTTCTTTCATAAATTTAGGTTACCGCTTCCACGCGCTCCACCTCCGGCACGCGCTCTTTGAGGAACTCCTCCACGCCCGCTTTCAACGTGATCTGCGACAGCGGACAATGCTCGCACATGCCCAGCATCCGTACGAATACGGTACCGTTTTCAAACCGCACAAACGAAATATCGCCCAAATGCTGGCCGATGACGGGCCGGATTTCTTCCAACGCTTGTTTAATATCTTCCTCCATGGATGATTTTTCCTATGACCGAAGACCGACTGATGGCGCCAAACTCATTGCTGGACGAGGACCACGACACGGTTCCCGAAACCTTATACCGGCCGCCCTCTTCGGCAATGACGCGTTTTACCAGCATGCGACTCGCATCCCGCGGATCCGGAAATAAGATAAAATCGCCTACGCACGGCCGCAACCAAACGCTTGCC
>CAYXAG010000054.1:0-5100 GCA_964462235.1 uncultured Candidatus Saccharibacteria bacterium | reverse complement strand
GGCCCATGCGCTCGCGGCGCACGATGGCCCGCGTAACTTCTACGCCGCACTTGTCGCAGACCACCCCTTTGTACCGGATTCTGCGGTACTTGCCGCAATAGCATTCCCAGTCTTTGGTGGGGCCAAAAATGCGCTCGTCAAAAAGGCCGTCCCGTTCGGGCTTTGCGGTGCGGTAGTTGATGGTTTCCGGTTTGGTGATCTCGCCATGGGACCATCTCAAGATGTCTTCGGGAGAGGCGAGGGTCACTGCGATAGAATTAAAATCCGTCAGAGATGATGGATCCATAGGGGTGGTTGATTAAGATGATTTTACTTTTTGCCGCTCCCGCGCAGGCTTGGGTGTCGGGAGCGAAGGCGCTTCTTCCATGAATGGTTTTTCGCTTGGCTTACGTATCAATTCCACATTCAGCGCCAGACCCTTCAGTTCATTCACCAGCACGTTGAACGATGCCGGAATGTTCGGATTCTTTATTTTCTCTCCGTTGATAATGGCCTCATACGTGGCGGCCCGGCCCAGGACGTCGTCGGATTTAATGGTGAGCATCTCCTGTAGCGTGTGCGCCGCGCCATATCCTTCCAATGCCCACACCTCCATTTCGCCAAAGCGCTGGCCGCCAAACTGCGCTTTGCCGCCCAGTGGCTGTTGGGTGATGAGAGAGTAAGGACCCACGGATCGCATGTGGATCTTGTCTTCCACCAGGTGTATCAGCTTCAAAATATAGACATACCCAACCGTTACTTTTTCGTTGAACCGTTCGCCGCTGCGGCCGTCATACAGGGCCACTTTGCCGTCGTGTGGCAGGCCGGCGCGCACCAGCTCCGCCTTGATTTCCTCTTCGGTCGCGCCGGCAAGCGCCGGGGTGACGGCCCGATATCCGAGCTTTTTGGCGGCCCATCCCAGATGGGTTTCAAAAATTTGTCCCAGGTTCATGCGCGATGCGACTCCAAGCGGATTGAGGATGATATCCACCGGCGTCCCGTCCTCCAGATACGGCATGTCTTCCTCCGGAAGTATTTTGGAGATAACACCCTTGTTGCCGTGCCGGCCCGCGAGTTTGTCGCCCACGGAGATCTTGCGCAGCTGTGCGACATCCACCTGGATTCGTTTGATCACGCCCGCATCCAGTTTGTCGCCTCGCTCCCGCGAGAATTCCCGGACGCCCACGACTCGGCCTCGTTTGCCATGCGCAAGACGCAGAGAAGTGTCTTTGACCTCGCGGGCTTTTTCGCCGAAAATCGCCCGGAGAAGTCGCTCCTCCGGGGTCAAATCCGATTCTCCTTTGGGCGTGATCTTGCCCACGAGAATATCTCCGGAGCGCACTTCTGCCCCGAGACGGATCACCCCGTCTTCGTCAAGGTTTTTGAGTTTTTCTTCCCCGACGTTTGGGATGTCCGGAGTGGTTTGCTCCACGCCGAGTTTCGTATCGCGCACGTCAATGGAAAAATCTTCAATGTGCGCGGAAGTGAAACGATCGTCTTTGAGAAGGCGCTCGGAAAGAATAATGGCGTCTTCGTAATTGGCCCCGAACCACGATACGAATGCCACCAGCACGTTTTGGCCCAAGCCCAGCGCTCCGTCCTGGGTGGAGGAGCTGTCGGCAAGCACATCGCCTCTCTTCACCTTGGCTCCGGGCATGACCACCGGTCGCTGGCGGATCGCCGTAAATGCGTTTGTCCGTAAAAAAGACACCAGCGGATACTCGTGAGCCCGCGCGTTTTTTTCTTTAATGATGATTTTGTTGGCGTCCGCGGCCTCCACGGTGCCGTCCTGGGCTGCCAAGATAACTCGTCCGGAATCTTGCGCGGCCCGCTCCTCAACACCGGTCCCTACAAGGGGCGCTGATGCACGAACACAAGGAACTGCCTGGCGTTGCATGTTGGAGCCCATCATGGCGCGATTGGCATCGTCGTGCTCCAGGAACGGAATCAAGCTCGTAGCGACACTGATGGCTTGCTGGGGAGAGACGTCAATGTAATCCACCTCACCGCGGTCTACCACCGTGGGGCTTCCGTGTACGCGCGCCTCCACCTGTTCATCCGCGATCATTCCATTTTCATTCACTGCAATCCCCGCATGGGCGATCGCGTATTTTATCTCGGCGGCGGCATTGAGATATTCAACTTCTTTGGTGACGTGTCCCTTTGCTACTTTGATATATGGCGTTTCAATCAGACCAAGATTATTGATGCGCGCATGCCCGGCCAGGTGCCCGACCAAGCCGATATTCGGCCCCTCGGGCGTTTCAATAGGACAGATTCTCCCGTAATGGGAAGGATGCACATCGCGCACTTCAAATCCCGCGCGCTCCCGCTGCAATCCTCCCGGACCCATCGCGCTCAATCTGCGTTTGTGTTCCAGTTCGGAGATAGGGTTTATCTGATCCATAAACTGCGAAAGCTGGGACGACGTGAAAAATTCTTTGACCGCGGCGGTAAAGGGCCGCGCATTGATAAGCTGGGCAGGTGTCAGCGTGGCCGGATCAAGAGTTGACATGCGATCCCGCATGATGCGCACCATCCTGGCGATACCAACCCGCAGTTTATTCTGAAGCAACTCTCCTACGCCTCGCACTCGCCGGTTGCCGAGATGATCTATGTCATCGGCGGGTGAGTCTCCGATATTGTTGAGCCGAATGATTTCGGCAAGGACCGCTACGATGTCTTTGAGCGTAAGAATGCGGTTTTTCTGGGCGACACAATCACCTGCTTGAGAGAGCCGCTGGGTGAATTTGTATCTGCCGACTTCCCCAAGGTCATAGCGCTCCTGACTGAACATGGAGCGCACGAGCGATCGTGCATTATCGGCGGTTGCAAGATCTCCGGGCCTGATGCGTTTATATATTTCAACAAACGCTTCTTCTTGTGTTTTTGATGAATCCTTCTCAAGAGTCTTTTTTATAAAGGACATCTCGCCTGTATCAATGTCCTTGAACATGTCCAATATCTTTTCATTATCCGCGGAGCTAAAAATCCTCACTATGGACGTTGCGGGGATCTTTCTTTTGCGGTCTATTTTTGCATAGATTGCTCCTTCTGATTCGGTCTCAAATTCAAGCCACGCCCCGCGATTGGGAATAATTTTTGCTCCAAAAAGCTTTTTCCCGCGCCCCATGGCGCTGGTGAAGTAGACACCGGAGGAGCGGATGAGCTGCGAAACCACAATGCGTTCAACCCCGTTTACAATAAAGGTGCCGCGGGGCGTCATGATGGGGAAGTCCCCGAGATAAATCTCTTGCTCTTTCGCTTCGTCGGTTCTCCGATTGGTGAGCCGGGCGCGGATCCGCAGCGGCGCTTCATAAGAAAGATTACGGGCCCTGGTTTCTGCCTCCGTATATTTAGGATCATCCAGATAGAAATTTAAAAGTTCAAGAGAGAATTCTTTCTCGGTAAAATCCTTTATGGGCGATACTTCGCCAAAAAGCTCCTGAAGTCCTGCTTTGAAAAACCACTCATAGGAATTCAATTGGGCTTCCACGAGGTTGGGCAATTCAACCAGAGGAGATTTATACCGGGAAAAATATTTTTTATGCATACATTAAAGCTAAGAGTTTTAAAAATATTGATCGAACGAGGATAGAATTGAAAAACCCAGTTGAAATTTTAGGGGAGAAAAAAACACAAAAAAAGAACAAAACCCTAAAAATCCTCTTGATGTAGGGGCTTTAATTAGGTTTTGCGATTACGATTCAGGGTCGCAAATAATATTATGGTTTTTATCCCCGCGTCTTTTTTTGGCCGGAAAAAGTGCGAAAATACCTTTTACGAAAGCCAAAAAAAGACGCGGGACCTGAATATGATGATTGCGCTTCGGGGAGTCGGGTCCGGTATCGCTTTCCTTAAAGTAATACCAGTATAAACCTTTGGTAAAGTTTGTCAATACCTTTTTTTGATTTATCCACAGCATGGAGGTATTCTTAATGATGTCAACGGGTATGATTATCGGGCACAAGCGCCAAATTGCTTATCTCAAAGAGGCTTTGAAGCGCGGCAGACTCTCGCATGCCTATCTTTTTCACGGTCCTGATCATGTCGGTAAATTGACGATTGCGCTTTCGCTTGCCAAGGCCCTGCACTGTACCCAAAGGAAAGGTGACCAGAACAACGATTGGGACTGTGGCCGGTGTAGCTCGTGCCGCCTGATTGCCAACGGTACTCATCCGCATGTCTTGATGTTGGATACCGCGCACGCCCTGGTCTCAAAAGAGGAGGATAGGAGTGAGATTCCGATTCAAGACATTCGGGAGTTGAAACGTCTGCTTGCGTTGGCTCCGGAGGCGGACAAGTGGCGAATTGCCATTATCAATCAAGCTGATACAATGAGTGAGGAGGCCTCGCACGCTTTTCTGAAAATTTTGGAAGAGCCGGGTGAGCGGACATTGTACGTTTTGGTTACTTCGGCTCCTGATCTGTTATTGCGTACCGTGCTGTCGCGTTCCACGTCCCTGCGGTTTGGTCTTGTGTCGCAGGAGGATATCAGTGCATTCTTGCAGGAAAAAATACGACAGCCGGCAAAGGCAGCAGAGATTGCTGCCCAAGCGTATGGGAGGCCCGGACTCGCCATCCGCATGGCTGAAGACGAAGCATATCGCAATGAGGTGTCGGCATTCCGGAATAAGTTTGAGGCGGCTCTCGGCAACGGGATTCCGGGTCTTCTTCGGTTAAGCCAATCGGCTAGCCAGGATGAAGAATTGCGGGAACGGATCATAGAGCGGTCCTTCGCATATCTGCGGGGGAGACTGATGGATCCGCATCATCATCAGGGGCGCCTGCCTGCGCTTGCCCAGGCCATTCGGAGGATGGATTCCATCGCAACACTTTTGGCGACAACCAATGTTAATACCCGTTTGGCGCTGGATATGTTGCTGATTCAACTCGCCGGTTTGTAAGAGCCTGTTCAATAACTCCATATTCTGCTGCGATTCCATAATTTCGGTTGCAAACCATTCAGATTTCGTCGGGTTACTCTTTGAGTAGCCCTCCTCAATCTTCATGGTTTTCGCTCGAAATTATGGAATCTCGCGACGAAAGAGAGTTATTGAACAGGCTCTAAGAGCCTATCCACTATCTTCCATGGTACAATAAACGCATACAAACCCTCTA
>CAYXAG010000053.1:3188-5134 GCA_964462235.1 uncultured Candidatus Saccharibacteria bacterium | reverse complement strand
ACCAGCGTCCCCCTGGAGGGAATCGAACCCCCATCAACGCCTTAGAAGAGCGCTGATTTGTCCATTAAGCTACAGGGGGAAATGCGGTTTTGAAAAACGTTGCCAGTTCGCGCCTCGGAATTTCTTGCTGCCTCCGAGCGGCAAGATCTTTTATTCCGACCGTGCCTTTTTTCTTCTCTTGTGCGCCATAGATCGCAACGTACGGAATTTCTTTTTTTACCGCGTAGGCGAGCTGGGCCTGGAGCGTTTGGTCGCCGCCTAGATAGAACGCGGTATTGATTCCGGCGTTACGCAGCTCTTGGACCATGGAAAGATATTCGTTTTTCAGCTCAACGTCCAGCTGCAGAACAAGCACCTGCGTCAGTGTTTGTTTTTTCTGAAGCGCTCCCAGCTTTTCTATGGCCGCAAAAAGGCGGTCAACGCCGATAGACGTACCAACTGCTGGAATCTTTTGTCCGGTAAACTTTGCGACAAGATCGTCGTATCTCCCGCCGCCGCATACACTCCCGATCTCCGGCGCATCCGTAAGTGTTACTTCAAAAACGGAGCCGGTATAGTAGCTCAAACCGCGCACAAGGTAACGGTTCAGTTGAAAGAATCGTTCATCCGGTATAACATTTTTAATTTCTGCATATTCGCGGAGTCCTTCTCCTTGGAGGAGTGTCTTGGATGGCATCTCGAAAGGTTGTGCCAAAAATTCCAATACCTTATTTGCAATAGTCAGGGTAAATACTTTTATCAGTTCTTTGAATATTCCGTCCTCTCCTATTTTGTCTTTCTTATCAATGATCCGCAGCGCGCTCCAAAGTTTATCCTTGGGGAATCCAGCGAATGCGGGAAGCGTGTCCAACATTTTCCGGTTGTTATAGTTAATGACAAAATTCCCGATGCCGAGATTTTTGAACACCGTATAGATGATCGTTGCAATCTCCGCGTCCGCATCAATGGAAGACGATCCCACAATATCCACATCCGCTTGCGTGAATTCGCGCCATCGCCCGGCCTGCTGCCGTTCGCCCCGCCACACATTTCCTATCTGATAACGTTTGAAGGGTTTGGATAGATCGGGATTTGCGGCGATAAAACGCGCGAGCGGAACGGTCAGGTCAAAGCGGAGCGACGTATCGGAGTTCTTCTCCTGCGAGCCCATCACATTGAAAATGATCCTTCCCGAATCCTCTTCGCCGCCGGTCAAAACCTCGGTGCGCTGGACCGATGATGTCTCCAAGGGGTCAAACCCAAAGCTCTCAAAGGTCCTGCGAATCGTATCAATCATGCGTTGCCTGGCAATCGCATCCGCGGGTCCGTAGTCGCGAAAGCCGCCCGGCAGATCGGGCTTGATCGGCTTTTGCTTTTTTATTCTTTCTCTACCCGCCATAGATGATGTGAAAATAGCACGGAATAGCTATGTGATCAATCGTTGCGGATTCTTGATCAGCAAGGTCTCAATTTCCCGTTCCACGATGCCTTTTTCCTCTTTGTCCGTTTGTCATGCGTTTATCATTGATCTGGTCCGTCGGTTGTCAAGAACGAATAACCCCCTCTCGTGCGAGAGGGGGGGGTTGTGTTGATGCCAAGGTAAAAAGAGGAATTTAAGACATCAACGCAATCCTCTCCCGACGGGTCGGAAGGTTTGCTGTATGATGATGTCTTGTGGCGAATGTGCTAATCTTCATAAGGATAAACATAAGATATATCGGATAGAATTTCTTGTCAAGCTTTAGAGATTTTGATAGCATGAGAAAAGATGGTATGGCGGCTATGGTGTAACGGCAACACAGGAGCTTGTGGAGCTCTTATCACGGGTTCAACTCCCGTTAGCCGCCCCAACCGGTTTGGGTACGGGTGCGCAATAAAATTTTCTCCCTCATCAGGGGGATAGGAACTCTCAAATGATATTATTTTTTCTTTCCCTTTTTGCCGGAATACTCACGGTCCTTGCTCCC
>CAYXAG010000053.1:0-3178 GCA_964462235.1 uncultured Candidatus Saccharibacteria bacterium | reverse complement strand
GGGCCAGCGGAGTCTGAAAAGGGCTTTTGCGGTTACGGCCTCTCTCGGGGTCTCGGTCGTGCTCTTTACGATTCTGCTGAAGGTGAGCACCGCGTTCATCGGTGTCCCGCAATCGTTTTGGCAAATTCTTTCGGGCGCTGTCATCGCTGTTATCGGGGTTGTCACCATATTCCCGGCGCTGTATGAAAAGCTTCCGTTGATCAATTCGTTGAACAGAAGCTCCAACAGGCTTCTTGCCGCCGGATATCAAAAGCATAATCGTCTTGGCGATATTATCATCGGCGCCGCTCTCGGGCCGGTATTCTCAAGCTGCAGTCCCACATACTTTTTGATTCTTGCAACGGTATTGCCCGGAAGTTTTGGGGCGGGACTCGTCTATCTTCTCGCCTACGCCGTCGGTCTTTGCGGCGCGCTGCTGGCGTGTTCAGTCGCCGGACAAAAATTTCTTAGCGCACTCGGGGTCGCATCGGATCCGGGCGGCTGGTTTAAGAGATCGGTCGGCATCCTCCTTTTTTTCGTGGGCGTTGCTATTCTTTTTGGCTATGACAAGAAACTGGAGCTTGCATTGGCCAACAAGGTATTTGACGTGACCAGAATTGAACAGTCATTGCTTCAGTCGCAAGAATCGGGTGGAGCCAAGAACGCTGCCAATATTCATGCCAATACCAATGTATCAATCGCATCGTCATCGGCGCCGTCCAAACCCGTACCCTCAACCCGCCCTCAAAATGCACAGGAACGCATAGCCGTCAAAGAGTCAAAATATCCAAAAGCCCCCGAGATTGTTGGTCCGAGCGGTTTTGTGAATACCGGCGGCCGTCCCATCACGCTGGGCGAGTTTCGGGGAAAAAAAGTGGTGCTGGTTGATTTTTGGACCTATAGCTGTATCAACTGCCAGCGAACGATTCCTTATGTAAAAGCCTGGCACGAGAAATATGCGCGGTCCGGGCTTGAGATCGTCAGCATCCACACGCCTGAATTTGCATTTGAAAAAGTCCAGAGTAATGTTGCGCGTGCGGTCAAAGATTTCGGCATCACATACCCGGTCGTGTTGGACAATAACTATGGCACCTGGGGCGCATTCGGCAATCAGTTTTGGCCGCGAAAGTATCTTATTGATATTGACGGCTATATTGTGTATGACCATATCGGCGAGGGGAATTATGACGAGACGGAAGCCGCTATCCGGAAAGCGCTCCGGGAACGGGCGGCTGTCCTGGGGACTTCCGAGCCTGTCTCCGGAGCGGCGACTCCAGAAAATATCGTGCAGTTTGATCCTGGAAAAGTCGGCAGTCCCGAAACGTATTTCGGCTCCGCAAGAAACCAGTATCTTGCAAACGGCGCTGCGGGTGAGTCCGGCGTCCAGACTCTTACGGTCCCCCAAGACATTTCTTCAGGCAAACTGTTTCTCGGGGGCACATGGAATTTTGCTCCGGAATATGCCGAATCAGCGAGTACCAAAGCGATCATTGTGTACCGATTTCGTTCCAAAGACGTTTATTTTGTCGCAAGCTCGGCGCGAGGCGTAAAGATTAAGATTACGATTGACGGCGGGCCCGTGGCCGGGAATGCGGGCGCGGATGTCGCCGCGGACGGCACGGCGATCATCAAGGATAACCGCCTCTATGCCTTAGTGCACATGCCCGAGTACGGCGAGCATACGCTTCGGATTGAAATTGAGGATGCCGGGCTTGACGCATATACTTTCACGTTTGGATAATTTTTTATTTTGCAGTCAGGCGCGGATCGTAGTATCATACGGATATGGCCGATGGAGAGAAAAAACAAAGAGTGCTCTTGATTGAGGATGATGTTTTTATGGGCGATCTTTTGGCGCAGGCGGTGGCGCACGCGGGTTTTGATATTATGAACGCCAAGACGAGTGACGAGGGAGTGAAAGTGTTTCAGGAATGGCATCCGGATTTGATTTTGCTGGATCTGATCCTGCCGGATCAGAACGGCTTTGAAGCATTGCGCCAGATCCGGCGCATGCCGGGCGGCCTGGATACCAAAGTGATTATTGTCTCCAATCTTTCCCGAGAAACCCAATGGGATGAGGCCAAACGTCTGGGGGTTTTGGATTATCTCATTAAGTCAAATTTTTCGCTGGACGAAATCATTCAAAAAGTAAAAGAAGTTCTCAATACCCCCTGATTTTTGTTGATGAGACATAAAGACTCCTCGCCCCATAGGGCGAGGAGTCTTTATGTGCGCCGGATGGGTCGTTACGACACCGCTGTGCGTTCTTCGGCAACCAGCATGAGCGTCTGTTCTTGTCCGTTGCGCAGGATTTTCACCGGCACCTCCTCTCCCAGCGTCACTTTTTCCAAGACATCCTCAATGCCCATCTTTTCGGTAATGGGGGTATGGTTCAGCTCCAGAATGATGTCGGTCTCGCGTATCCCTGCCCGATGCGCGGCCGAGTTGGGAATCACAGCCGTCCGTCCGGGCACGCCTTCCCGCAGCACAAATGCGCCCTGCTCCACCGGCAACCGAAACCGTTTCTGGAGCAGGTGGTTGAGCAGGATATAGCGGATGCCGAGAAACGGCCTCCGGATTCGGCCGTATGTTTTGAGCTCGCTAAGATCGCGCCGCGCTTTGTTGATGGGTATGGCAAACCCGATATTTTGGGCTCCGAACACGACCGCAGCATTGATCCCGATGGCTTCTCCGGCCAGATTCACCAACGGCCCTCCGGAGTTGCCCGGATTGATCGCCGCATCCGTCTGGATGAGCCCGCGCAAGCGCTCGGAGTGTCCCTCCGCGTCCGTCATGGCGTTGATAAAACGGGAGAGCCCGGAGACAATGCCGGATGATACGGTGTTTTGAAATTCTCCCAAAGCGGTACCTACCGCAAGCGCGGTCTGCCCGAGCCGGATCGCATCGGAATTGCCCAAGGCAAGGGCTGGCAGATCCCCGGCTTCTATTTTGAGAATGGCAACGTCGTTTAAGGGATCGCGGGCAAGCACCCGCGCCGGATACATGTCTTCGGCCGCGGTGGTAACGATGTACTCGGCCTCGCGGTCATGGACCACGTGTTTGTTGGTGAGGATGAGACCCGATGCGTCCACGATGAATCCGGATCCGCCCCCGATGCGAATTTTCCCTCCGGGTGTGTGCGGCAGTTCTTCTTCCGGCACCGGCAGGCCCGCGTGCTCTCCCTGCGGCGCCATCAGCT
>CAYXAG010000052.1:0-5241 GCA_964462235.1 uncultured Candidatus Saccharibacteria bacterium | reverse complement strand
GCAAAAGGAGTTGAAAAAAATAAATCGGATGCGGCTCCTGCCCTCCGGCGTGGTCGTGGTGGGGGGATCTTCTTTGATCCCGGGCATGGTAGCGCTTACCAGAAGGGAAATGGCGCTTTCGGCCGAGCCAGGTGTCGCCCGGGGTTTTTCTCCGGAACAGGAGGCGCTTACGGACCCGGGGCTGGCGGTGGCTTTTGGAGTTTTGCAATGGGCGGGTGCTAAAACCGCGGATCGGAGCTCCGGCTGGCGGGATCATGTGGTCCATATCACCAGGAGTCCATTACTCCGATGGTTTAGGACATTACTTCCGTAAAAATGATGTCTGAAAACCAGGCACGCTTTAAGATTTAAGAGTCATAAGGGACATTGATAAAAGACAAAAGCGGCATTTGCGTTTGACTTTTGCGAGTATTCTTCTATCCTCAAGATATATGCCAAACATAAAACCAGATATTGAAACATATGCGCGGATTAAAGTGGTCGGCATCGGCGGCGGCGGCGGCAAGGCTGTTACGCGGATGATTGATCATAAGATCAACGGGGTTGATTTTCTTACGATCAATACCGATGCCCAGGATCTTCATTTTACCAAAGCCCGCACCAAGATTCATATCGGAAAAAATCTCACCAAAGGCCTCGGGGCCGGCATGAATCCGGATATGGGCAGGCAGGCCGCAGAGGAAAACCGCGATGAGATTCATGAAGCTCTCAAAGGAGCAGACATGGTGTTTCTGACCTGCGGCCTGGGAGGCGGCACCGGCACAGGGGCTTCTTCCATAGTCGCCGAAGTTGCGCGAGACGCCGGGGCGCTGACCATCGGCGTGGTTACCAAGCCATTTGGCTTTGAAGGTCAGCAGCGCGCCCGCATCGCGGAGGAAGGGTGGAGGCATTTGAAAGACCGGGTGGATGCCCTGATCACCATTCCCAATGACCGTATGCTTAACATCATTCAGAAGGAGACCCCGCTTCTCGGTGCTTTTAGCGTCTGCGATGACGTATTGCGCCAGGCCGTACAAGGAATTTCGGATCTTATCACGACTCCGGGCATTATCAATGTGGATTTTGCCGATGTGCGGGCGATCATGGCAGACGCGGGGTCCGCACTCATGGGCGTCGGGCTTGGCACCGGCGAGGAACGCGCGGTCGCGGCGGCAAAATCCGCAGTCAATTCGCCGCTTTTGGACATTTCCATAGAAGGCGCCCGGGGTGTTCTCTTCAATGTTTCCGGCGGCCCGGATCTTACCATGTGGGAAGTGAACGAAGCGGCCAAGGTGATTACCGAGTCCATTGATCGGGACGCAAAAGTGATTTTCGGCGCCGTGCACGATGAGCGTTTGAAGAAAGGAGAGGTCAAAATCACCGTTATCGCCACGGGTTTTGGAGCCGGGCATCCCGAAGCACAGGCTCCGCTTGGCCGTGAGGAGCGGGTGGAGGTCAGAAAATCGCCCGTCGGCTTGCCACAGATTGAAAAGGCCCCGGCTTCCGGACAGCAGGAAAGCGAGTGGGATTCCGTCCCCGCATTCTTGCGGCGGAGGACAAAGTAGAATCCATCTTTGGGGAAATTTTCATTGAGGAGACACGTATTGCGGGTATTTGTCAACGACTTTCTTTTTATCCACAGGATTTTTTTGACTGACCCCGGTGCGAGCGTATAATTAATTCATCATAATCACTCGTTGACTCGCCGCTGCAAGGACGCTTTTCCGTCAGCACCATCAATGACGGACGGGTATTTTTGTCTCCGCGTATATTACACTATGCCTCGTGCCGCAACAGGAGAGAATCGTTCAAAGGTCATGTTTGCGCAAGGTTCTGTAAAGAAATTGCCCTTAAAGCGGCTTTTTACCAAAGAAGGGATACACCCGTTTGATCAAGTGGGATGGAGAAGGGTAAAAGTCACGGTTCGCGGGAGCGGGATGAATAAAACCGTGGAAGAGCGGGAGCTGGAATTCCCTGACTTTTGGACGGATAACGCCGGGTCAATCGCGGGAAGTAAGTATTTCAGAGGAAGAATCGGCTCTCCGGAACGGGAATCGTCCACGCGCTCCATGATAACTCGCGTGGTCTCCACGATCTGCGGCTGGGGATTGAAATTTGGGCATCTGGCGGATCAAGCAGAAGCGGATATTTTTGCCGCCGAACTCACGCATATTTTGCTGCATCAAAAAGCCGCCTTCAACTCGCCGGTATGGTTTAATGTCGGCGTGACAGAACATCCCCAGTGCTCGGCATGCTTCCTGCTTGCGGTGGAAGACAACATGGGATCAATCTTGGATTGGATTCATACCGAGGGCATGATTTTCAAACGCGGGTCTGGATCGGGTGTCAACCTTTCTCCTCTGCGTTCATCCGGCGAGACGCTCTCGGCCGGAGGCCGCTCATCCGGTCCGGTGGCGTTTATGCGCGGGGCTGACTCGGTTGCCGGCATGATCGCATCCGGCGGGTCCACGCGTCGGGCAGCCAAGATGGTGGTTATGAATATGGATCACCCGGACATCATGCAATTCATCCGCTGCAAAGCCGAGGAGGAAAAAAAGGTTCATGCGCTGATAGAATCCGGATACGATATGTATGACCTGAACAATCAGGCGTGGAATTCCATTCAGTATCAAAATGCGAATAACTCGGTGCGCGTGACCGATGAATTCATGTCCGCGGTGGAACATGACGAGCCGTGGCTCACGCGTCTTATCACCACGGGCGAGGTTGCCAAAGAGTATCGCGCGCGGGATCTGATGCAGGAAATCGCCAAAGCCGCATGGGAATCGGGCGACCCGGGCATGCAGTATGATACGACGATCAATCGTTGGCATACCAACCCCGTAACCGGCAGGATCACAACTTCCAATCCGTGCTCCGAATATTTGTCCATAGATAATTCGGCCTGTAATCTTTCCTCCATCAATCTTTTGAAATATGTGAACCCGGACGGGTCGTTCAACGTGCGCGGATTTATCCATACCGTAGATATCATGATCCTCGCGCAGGAAATCATCGTGGACGGGTCCAGCTATCCGACCGAGAAAATCACCAAAAACGCCCATGATTTCCGGCAGCTGGGCCTGGGATACGCCAATCTCGGGGCACTCCTCATGGCGTGGGGTTTCCCGTATGATTCCGATGCCAGCCGGCACACCGCGGCGGCGATCACGGCGCTGATGACCGGTGAGGCATACCGATATTCTGCAGAGATAAGCAAGCGTATGGGGCCGTATGCCGGTTTTGCCGTAAATAAAGAGCCGCAAGTTAACGTGATCGGCATGCATCGCGATGCGCTCGCCCGGGTTCGCGTTGACATGGTTGCCGACCGCGCAATTCATACGGCAGCCGTCAAAGCATGGGATGAGGCGCTGGCGTCTGCCCGACGTCACGGCGTGCGCAATGCCCAGGTGACTCTCATCGCGCCCACCGGCACGATCTCGCTCATGATGGATTGCGCGACCACCGGCATTGAACCGGAATTCGCTTTGGTGAAGACGAAAAAATTGGTCGGCGGCGGCACCATGAAGTTTGTGAATACGACGGTTCCGCGCGCCCTGGAAAAGCTCGGGTATAAAAAAGAGGAGCGGGAGACAATCTTGGCGCACATGGAGGCTAGCGGCACCATTGAGGGCGCGCCGCACATCAAAGATGAGCACCTTGCGGTGTTTGATTGCGCAGTGAGACCGGCCGGAGGAATACGATCTATCTCCTGGCAGGGCCATGTGAAGATGGTGGCCGCCGCACAGCCGTTTCTCTCGGGCGCGGTTTCCAAAACATTCAACATGCCTGGCGAGACTACTGTGGAGGAGATCATGTCCGCATACATTATGGGATGGCGCCTCGGCTTGAAAGCCTTTGCCGTATACCGCGATGGGTCCAAGGCGGCACAGCCTCTGACTGTCACTGAAATCGGACCGGGCAAGGCAAAAGAAAAAGCCCAGCCCGTGCGCCGCCACTTGCCGCTTACGCGACCCTCCGAGACCCATAAGTTTTCCATCGCGGGACACGAAGGATTTTTGACCTACAGCATGTACGAGGACGGAGCGCTCGGGGAAATTTTTATCCGCATGGCAAAACAGGGCTCCACGCTTGCCGGGCTTCTGGATGTATTTGCCATCGCAGTTTCGGTAGCACTTCAGTACGGCGTGCCATTGAAAAGTTTGGTGCGCAGATTTTCTTACGGCCGGTTTGAACCTGCCGGTTACACCGACAATCCGGAGATTCAGGTGACCACGTCCATCACCGATTATATTTTCCGGTATCTTGCGCTTCGGTTTATGACCGGGGCGGAGCTGGACGAGTTGGGGATTCATGCGTCCACGAAAGAGATAGAGGCCTCGGTGACAAAAAATGAATTTGAGATGGTAAAGGAGATTCGGCAGGCACCCGTCGCATCGGCCTTGGCCCCCAAGGGAGCGGCAAACAGTTTCGGCGCCAAAGCGGTGGTGTATGCCGACAGCGCCTGTCGCGCCTGCGGAGGCATGCTGATCCAGACCGGATCATGCAAGACATGCACTCAGTGCGGTACGTCAAACGGAGGTTGCTGATTCGCTCTGCGCATTCGCTCACGGCTGCGGCGCGGACAAGCACTACAAGAAAAAAGATTTTTGAAAATTGAAGTAATGCTCTACGTTTTTACCGGTAATGGAAAAGGGAAGACTACGGCCGCACTGGGCACTGCCATGCGGGCGGTGGGAGAAGGGAAGAGGGTTTTGATGGTGCAATTTATCAAAGGCCCGTGGAAATCGGGAGAGGATTTTTTGGCGCCGGGCCTGGCGCCGCATTTCGAACTTGTCAAAATGGGCAGGGGATTTGTAGGGATTTTGGGCGATACCTTGCCGCGCGAGGAACACGAGCGGGCGGCCGAGGCGGCCCTTGACTACGCCCAAAAAGAAGCGGAGTCTGGCGCATGGGACATCATCATTTTGGATGAAGTGAATAACGCCATCCATCTGGGCCTCGTCTCAAAAGAAGACGTGCTGGATTTTGTGGACGCGGCCTCGGGCAGCGTTGAGCATATTATTCTTACCGGGCGCGACGCGCCCCAAGAGCTTGTTGATCGGGCGGATCTGGTTACGGAGATGCGGGACATCAAACATCCGTATCACGGGGGGACCAAAGCCAAGCGCGGATTGGAGTATTAACAATAAAAAATGCCACACTAAAGCGTGACTTCGTGTGGCTTTCCGATTGGGCGTCTGACGAGAACCCATCTCAAAAATGCATGTGGGCTGCAATCGGCGGATTTCTGCTCGGCCG
>CAYXAG010000051.1:0-5422 GCA_964462235.1 uncultured Candidatus Saccharibacteria bacterium | reverse complement strand
ACACACCCATACTCTTATTGACCGCCTCGCAAAATTACCCGGCATCGGGCCGCGCCAGGCCGCGCGCTTTGTCTTTTTTATGCTGAAAGAACCGAATCCCTTTATCCCGGAACTGGTCGGCGCCCTCAAAGAAATGGAGGAAAGAATTGCCCTCTGCGGCGATTGCTTCGCCACCATGGAGCGGGAGAGCGCCGATGTCAGCCGCTGCGCCATCTGCCGCGATCGCAGGCGCGAGCGGGAGCAGATTGCAATCATGGAGAAAGAATCCGACATGCAGAATCTGGAGAAAACCGGCGCCTACCACGGACTCTATCACATTCTTGGCGGCGTCATCTCCCCGCTTGACCCGGAATCGCCCAAACGCATCCGCCTGAAGGAATTGTACCGGCGCATTGAATCCTTCCTTCAGGAAAAAGAAAAGTGCGAGGTCATCCTTGCGACCAACCCGACCACCGAAGGCGACACCACAGCGCTCTATATTGAACGCATCCTTGCTCCACTTAAAGACAAGCATGCGGGCCTTGCCATATCGCGCCTGGGCCGCGGCCTCTCTTTGGGCGCAGAAGTTGAGTACGCCGACGAGATCACCCTCAAAAACGCCTTGACGAACAGAAAATAGACCCCCACGGGCTTGCCCGTGGGGGTCTATACAGTCCCCTCCGGAGGAACTGTTTTTATGATGGCCTCGTTGAAATTTTCTCCACCAGAATCTCGGTATACGGCTGGCGATGGCCCTTTTTCTTGCGATACCGGGTCTTGGGATGATATTTGAATACCATCACTTTTTTGGCCCTTCCGTGCCCCGTCACTCTTGCTTGTACGCCCGCGCCAGACACCAGGGGCATGCCGATCTGGACCGCATCCCCGTCTACCACAAGCAAAACCTCATCAAAAACAACTTCGCCGTTTTCCGGCGCGTTCAACTTTTCCACCCGTAGTTTTGTCCCCGGACCTACAATATACTGTTTGCCTCCGGTCTTGATTACGGCAAATTGCATATCAAAAATCCTAACAAAACCGCAGGCAAGAAGCAAGTCAAATACCCCGACGACCAAGCGGCGCTGGTCGCCGACCTCACCCCGGCAGACGTGCCCATGAGTTTGAGGGGGTAAAGTTGACTGACCGGAGATGCCATGACTTACCCCGATGATCAATCCGTCGTTTCCGGTTGCGCCAGAGCCGCATGCTCCGCTCCGGTGTGCTGGTCGGTGATACGAAAAACGTCTTTGTCTATCTTGGCAAATTCCTTTGACGCGTGGTTATACATGCTCACCGTGGTCCCGAGGTGCGTTCCCAATTTTTGGAAATAGGCGTCGTAGGAAGAGAGATGCCGGTTCAGATTTTCCACCTGCTTGACGATCTCTTTGGCTTGCTCCGAGATCTTCTGATTGCGCAGCCCCTGCAGCACGGTCTGGAGGTAGGCAAGAAACGACGTGGGCGAGACAATGATGACTTTTTTCTGCCCGGCGTAATACAGGAGGTTTTTCGTATCATCCGACACCGCGCCCACTTTGTTGATCAGGAGATCATAGTAGACCGCCTCGGACGGAATAAACATAAACGCAAAATCCATCGTGTTCTCATGAGGCTTCACGTACTTGGATGTCTCGTCAATCCGCAGTTTCAGATCCGCGACAAAGACACTCTCATAGCGCTTGCGCTCCAGAGGATCGCGCGCCTCCAAAATGCGGTTATAATTCTCAAGGGAAAATTTTGAATCCACCGGAATCACGCGCCTGTCCACGAAGACCGCCGCATCCACGATCACGCCGTCGGAAAAAGCATACTGCATCTGGTATGAGCCGGGCGGCAGGACGTTTTTGAGCACCGTCTCCAAATAATACTCGCCCAGAACCCCCCTCTGTTTGGGATTTTTCAGGATATCCTGCAAATTCTTCAGCTGATCCGCAAATCCCACCACCTGGCGATTAGTTTCATCCAGCTTCACCAATTTTTCCGTCACCTCGCGGACGATTTTGGCGCTCTTGTCCGCCACGTCCTGCATGACACGGGTGCTGGTGCCGAATTGATTTTGCAGCGTCCGGTTGGATTCCGACAGCCGCGCGTCAAGCGTGCGGGTGATTTCATTGATCTGATTTTGCATCATCAAAAACATGTTCTTCAGACCGGCATCGTCGCGCGGACCGGCTTGGGCACGACGCAAAAACCAAAAAATCCCGGCAAAACCGGCCACGAGCAACCCGATTACAACCAAAAACCCTCCACTCATGGGCTTCATTGTATCATCTCCGGGATCCAGAACAAACCTTGACAAAAGATCTCTATCGGTATAGGATATATTTGACCTCGGTGATACCCGCGGTTTTTTAATTTCCCGACTATTGGTACTTACCTGGCATCGCTCATACTTACGGTCGCGCTGATAGCCCCGAAAACGGCTCAAGAGAGCCGGATAAACGCCGTATCCCTCCGACAGAATAAAGCCGCCTATGCTCTGGAAGCGCCCAAAGCCCAGTTTTTGAGCATTGACGATTACGCCAAAAAAGCAGCCGAGCAAACCGGCATTGATACGGATAGATTCCTCGGGCTCATCACATGCGAATCAAACTGGAAAGAAGACGCCGCGGGCGACCATAACCGCTCCTTTGGCATCTTGCAATTTCAAAAACCCACCTTCGCCCGATTTTCTAAAAAATACAACATGGAATCGCTGGACATCTCCGACTCCTACGACCAGATTGATTTGGCAGCACTCATGATCCGCGACGGCTATCAGGACAACTGGCTGCGCTGCGGCCGCAGAGTCGGATTTCTCCAATAACGAAAGCTCCATCGCAAAACTTTATACATGCGACCTCGTGATTCCCTGGACCAGGGAATTTTTATTTTACCGTTTTATCCACTTGTCCATTCGCTGCCCACTTCAGGGTAGGCCGCGAGTTTTGCGCGGAATATATTTTCTATTTTTTTCAAACCCTCTTCGGTTTTTGCCTCAAACACCAACACAAGCGCGGGGACATTGGATGACGCTCTCACCAGGCCCCAGCCGCCTTCTATCCTGACGCGCGCGCCATTGACATCAACGACTTTATCCGCGCCGTACTCGCGCTTGAATTCCTCCACCAGCTTGTCCACGAGCGCATATTTTACGGTGTCGGCGCACTGCGCGTGCCACACCGGGGACGTTACATACTGCGGAAGTTCCCCAATCAATTGTGACAGGGATTTCGGCGAGCGGCTCATATACTCCAGAAGCTTCAGTGCGGCAAAGGTCGCATCGTCATAGCCGTAGTACCCGTCGCGAAAGAACAGGTGGCCCGAACGCTCCCCCGCCAGAGGGGCATTTTCTTCTTTTGATTTTGCCTTGATGTAGGAATGTCCGGTTTTCCAGATGACCGGGGTGCCGCCATGCAACACAACATCGTCAATCAGGGCCTGCGTGCACTTTACGTCAAAGACTATCTTTGCGCCTTTATTTTTTTCAAGAATCGGACGCGCCAACAAGGCAAGAATCCGGTCGGGCCAGATGATCTGGCCCTTCTCATCCACGGCCCCAATGCGGTCGCCGTCATCATCCAATCCCAACCCTACATCCGCACTGTTTTTCTTTACGCCTTCGCCCATGGCTTTTAGCATCCCGAGCGCGCTGGGATTGGCCTCGTGATGGCGCACGTCGCTCACTTCCGTATATTGCTCCACGACCTGGCACCCGGCTTGGCGCAAAATCTCGGGCGCAAAAAGCCCTGCCGTGCCGTTGCCGGTATCAACAAGCACTTTCATCGGCCGCTCCAGATGGACTCGGGCCAAAACATCTTTTTTGTATTCATCAAAAATATTTTGGTGTATCTCCCGTCTCCCGACGCCTTGTACGAATTCCTCCTTCTCAATGATGCTTTGCAACTCCTTCATATCGGCCGGAACGAGGGTCGTGGAATAATCATACGCGTGCTTGAATCCGCTCCAGCCCCACGGATTGTGGGATGCGGTAATCATGACGCCGCCTTTTTGGCGCAACGCGTACTGGGAGAAATAAAACATCGGGACGAGCACTTTCCCGATCTCAATGATGTCAATGCCGGATCCCAAAAGTGCCTCGACCACTTGGTCTTTCACAGTCTCCGAATACGGCCGCGCGTCATGCCCTATAACAGCCTGCCCAATGCCGCGACGTCTCAAAAACACCGCAAATCCCCGACTGATCGCATCAATCGCAACCGGGTTTAATTCATCGTCGCGGTCAATGCGGCCGCGAATGTCATATTCTCTAAAAAGAGTGGAATTTATCTTCATGCGCATCTCCTATTACGACTATACGACTTTCCCCGCTTCCTCCAGCGTTGTGATACCGGCCAAGGCCTTCTCCATGGCATCCTGCTTAAGCGTTTTGATTCCGCTTTTGGCCACATAGTCTTCCAACTCCTTCATCGGAGCCCGCTCAATGATGAGCGTCTGAACCGTATCGTCAAAATACAACACTTCAAAAAGTCCGGTACGGCCGCGAAAACCCGTGTGGCGACACGCCTCACACCCTGCTCCTTTCGTAAATGTTTGCTGTGCGGGATCAATCTTGAAATACGCCAAGAATTCCTGATGCGGCGTATAGCCGATACGGCAATCCGGACAGATCTTGCGTACCAGACGCTGGGCCACAACCCCGTTGAGGGAATAGGCGATCAAGCTCCGATCCACATGCATATCAATCATGCGGGGAATCGTGCCCAGCGTCGTATTGGCATGGATGGTGGAGAGCACCACCCGTCCGGCTAGTGAGGCGCGCACGGCGTTTTCCGCAGTCTCCGGATCGCGGATTTCGCCGATCATGATGACGTCCGGATCCTGCCGCAAAATAGAACGCATGCCCGACGCAAAGGTAAACTCGCCGCTCACCTGACTCTGTCGGATATCCTCCAGCCGCAGCTCCACGGGGTCCTCCAGCGTGACGATATTTTTTTCTTTGGCCCGCATGGTCTGCAGGAGCGAATAGAGCGTCGTGGTCTTGCCAGATCCGGACGGCCCGGTAACCAGCACCATACCGTAATCTTTGGCGATCAGGCGCTTGAAAAGCGCAAGCGTGCCTTCCACCATGCCGAGCTGGTCAATATGCAGGAGCATGTCTTCGCGATTCATCAGCCGCAACACCACCGCATCCCCGGCAAGCGTGGGAAAGATGGAGACGCGCAGCGAGATCATACGCGGAGTCAAGGCAGGACGAGATGCCGGCACCTCGTTGGCCGCAGACGAGACATCATCAAGAGAAATTTCCGCTTCGCGGTTGAACAGATGCGACACGGCAGCGCCCAGGCCCTTTTTCCCCGAGGCAGTCGGCGCGCTCTCGCTGGTGTTGCCTCCTTCCGGGACAACCGCCATACTGAAGTGCCCGTCCTGGGGGGTGTTGTGACTGGAGATGTCCAGATTTGCGAGAACCTTGATGCGGTTGGAAAGCGGCTCCAGCTCGTAGAGC
>CAYXAG010000050.1:0-5455 GCA_964462235.1 uncultured Candidatus Saccharibacteria bacterium | reverse complement strand
GCCAACGAGTCCTGAAGCGTTTGCAGCCGAATTTCTGAAATTGTAGCAGAATACGAATTTTTTAGACAGTTTCTTAGGCGTCTTTCTGCCGCAGGGGAAACATGATACGATATGTCCAATGGCGCGGGAGACGAAAATCCACATTGCCAAATACGGGCCGCCTCCGCCGGAGCTTCCGGTGTATCAGCACGTGGATCCGGCCGAGGTCTCTTTTATCGGGCGCACCAATTACGAGGCGCCTCTGGAATCCAAAAAATATATTTTTGGGATTAAGCGCCCTGACCGACGGCGCCATGTGTATATGGTCGGCAAATCCGGCTCCGGCAAGTCAAAGCTTCTGGAGCTTCTGGTACGCCAAGACATCGCCTACGGCCACGGGATGTGTTTTATTGATCCGCACGGCGACGTGATTGATGCGATTTTAGATTTTATACCCGAGGAGCGGATTGACGACGTGGTATTGATTGACCCTTCGGACGCCGACTGGCCCATATCATTCAACCCGCTCCAGAAAGTTCCGCCGGAGATGAAGCACCAGATGGCGCAGGGGCTGATTGAGGTGATGGAAAAGCAATTCGGGGCAAACTGGACGCCGCGGCTGGAGCACGTGTTTCGGTTTACCACGCTGGCCCTTCTGGATTATCCGGAGGCGACCATGCGCGGCATGATCTCCATGCTTTCGGACCGGCCGTACCGGCAGCGCGTCATTGAATACATCACCGACGACATGGTGAAGAGATTCTTTGCCGTGGAGTTTGCGGACTGGAGCGAGAAATTTGATACGGACGCGATCATCCCGCTCATCAATAAGCTCGGACAATTTTTATCTATGCCCGCGCTGCGCAATATCTTCGCACAGAGGGAAAACAAGATTGATTTTGAGGAGATCATGGATAAGAAAAAGATTCTCCTGATTAATCTTTCCAAGGGCAAGATCGGCGAGGAAAATTCAAGCTTTTTCGGCTCCATGTTCATCACCAAGATTAAACAAGCCGGCACGGCACGGGCGGCAATACCGGAGGAGCGGCGCAATAATTTTTATATGTATGTGGACGAGTTCCACAATGTGGTCACCGCATCATTCATAAATCTTTTTGGCGAGGCGCGCAAATACGGATTGAATCTGACGGTGGCGCACCAATATACGGCGCAGCTCATTCCCGCGGTTTTGGATACGGTCTTGGGCAATGTCGCCAATATCATCATATTCCGCGTGGGCGGGGACGATGCGGCAAAGCTGGAAACAGAAATGACGCCGCTTTTCAAGGCAAAAGACATGATCAATCTTGCGACCCGCGAGTTTTATATTAAAGAGACGATTGACGGCGAAACGTACGATCCGTTTTCGGCAGAGACATTAAAGGTGCTTCCGGCCCCGCACCCTTCGTATAGAGAGCGCATTATTGAATCCTCGCGCCGCAAGTATGCGATGCGCGCCGATGACGTAAAACACGTGTTCGGGCAGGAGCAGGATGCGATGGTGTTGAGAAAAAGCGGTCCGCCACAGATACGCGCCGGTGCGTCTGTCTTGCCTCCGCCCGCGCCAGAGCCGCTGATTTGATCTGAAAAAGAGTGAATCAAGAATCAAGGAGCTGTCAGAATTGTAAACATCCGTTCACGATTGAGCCGGACGATTTTGCGTGGTATGAAAAAATCCATGTGCCGGCGCCGACCTGGTGCCCCGAGTGCCGCATGATCAGGCGCATGGCGTGGCGCAATGAGCGGCATTTGTACCGGCGGAAAGACGAGGCGACCTGCGTTGAAATTTTTTCCGGCATTCCGGCTGAAGCGTCCCTGAAGACGTATCATCGCGACTACTGGTGGTCCGATGCCTGGGATCCCATGGAGTACGGCCGGGATTATGATTTCGGCAGGCCTTTTTTTGAGCAATTCTTTGAGCTGATGTCTGTAGTGCCCTGGCCTAGCCGCAACGTGGTGAATCTGGTCAATACGGAATACGCGGAACACGCGGGAGAATTGAAGAATTGCTATCTTTTCTTTGACGGGGACAGGAGTGAAAATTGCGCGTATGCGGTTGATGCATACTTTGAGAAAGATTCGTTTGACATCACCCATGTCGGCTACGACGAGATGTCGTATGATTCGTCGTGGCTTGCAGGGTGCCGTAAGGTCTTTTTCTCCGTGTGGTGCGAAAAATGCGATGAGGTATGGTTCAGCAGGAATTGTACCGGCTGCACCAACTGCTTCGGGTGCGTGAATCTGCGCAGCAAGCAATACTATATTTTCAATAAGCCGTATACGAAGGAGGCATACGCTGCGTTTCTGCATGATCTTAATACGGGTTCATACCGTTCTTTGCAGGCGGTGCGGCCTGAAGTCAGGCGCGTATGGCAGGCGTATCCGTACCGATATATGAACGGGTCTCATCATACCGCCGTCTCGGGCGATTACATCATGTCTTCAAAAAATGTCAGGGATTGTTGGAATATCTTCGAAGGGGAAAATCTGCGCTTCTGCCAGTATGCGCTGTTCGGAGTCAAAGATTCGTATGATTTTACCATCTGGGGAGACCGGTGCGAGTTGATCTATGAATCGCTCGGCATTGGCGACGGCGCGCGCAACGTGCGTTTCTGTCTGGATTGTTGGCCCGCTTCAAGCGACATGGAATACGCGGTCCGGTGCGCATCGTCGCACAATCTCTTCGGCTGCGTGGGTCTTCGCAAAAAAGAGTATTGCGTCTTCAACAAGCAGTATTCTCGCGATGAATACGCAGCACTCCGCGAGAAGATCATTCGGCATATGAACGATACGCCCTACACCGATGCAAAAGGAAGGGTGTACCGCTACGGCGAATTCTTTCCGCCGGAGGCATCGCCTTTTTCCTATCAGGACACGCTTGCCTATGATTTTTTCCCGTTGGAAAAAGATCAGGCGCAGGCCAGAGGATATGTCTGGCGTGATGCAAAGGGGTACCACTACGCCGCGACTCTTTCGGCCGGGGATCTGCCGGATCACATCCGCGATGCGTCCGATTCCATCACGAAAGAAATCATCAGGTGTCTTTCATGCGTCAAGCCGTATCGAATCATATCGTCTGAACTTAATTTTTTGCGCAAGATGGAGCTGCCCCTGCCGCGTTTTTGTCCGGAGTGTCGCTGGGCGGAGCGGGCCAAAGAAACCAACCCGCCGCATTTTTACCGGCGCGTATGCCAGTGCGCAGGCGGGGAAAGTGCGGGAGGCGAGTATCGCAATCAGGTGGGACACGAGCACGGGTCCGGGTCCTGCCCCCGTGAATTTGAGACAGGATTCTTGCCGGATCGCCCGGAAATTATCTACTGTGAGCAGTGCTACAATGTCGAAGCAGCCTGAAAAAAAACGCGTGATGGTATTTGGGGTTTTTGACCGGCTCCATGCGGGACACAGGGCTTTTTTGCGTGATGCGGCATGCTGCGGCGAGGTTGTCGCAGTCATTGCGCGCGATGTCATGGTGGAGGTGTTCAAAAAAAAGATCCCGTCGCAAAATGAACAAGAACGGATGAAAATAGTAGCCGGTCTCCCCGGAGTTTTTTCTGTCGAGTTAGGGGATCGGGATATCGGATCGTACGCGGTTATTGCGAAGCATCGGCCGGATGTGATTTGTCTGGGTTATGATCAGGAAACACTTGCGCAGGATTTGGCACAACGCATGGCCGAGGGGGATATTTCGGAGATTCCGCTCCTGCGTCTTGCGGCCTACGAGCCGGAGCAATACCATACGTCGCTGCTTAAAATCATGGTATAATATGGTATCATAATGTCATGGCGGTAGCCAAAGACCAGGAAACAACTTTTATCGGCAAAACGAATTTCCGCGGTTCGGAACGGGTGTTCGGCGTGAAGGCCAAAGACCGCAGGCAGCATATGTATGTGATCGGTAAGACCGGCGTGGGGAAGACCGTCTTGCTCAAAAATATGGCCCTGCAGGACATCCGCGCGGGCCGGGGCATCGGGATCATTGACCCGCACGGCGAGTTTGTGGAAGAGGTGCTGGAGCAGATCCCGCCGGAGCGGGCGGGCGACGTTGTTTATTTCAACCCCGTGGATACGGATTTCCCCATCGGGTTTAATGTCTTGGAAGTGCCTGACGCCAGGTATAAACATCTGGTGGTGTCCGATCTCTTGGGTATTTTTACTAAAATCTGGGCCAATGTCTGGTCGGCGCGCATGGAGTACATTCTCCAGAATTGCATTTTGGCCCTTCTGGACACGCCGGGCACCACGCTCTTGGGCATCCCGCGGATTCTGGTGGACAAAGATTTCCGCCAGAAGATTTTGGCCAATGTGAAAGATCCGGTGGTGCGTTCGTTCTGGATGCATGAATTTGAGACGTGGCGCGATCAATTCCGGAGCGAGGCCATTGTGCCGATTCAAAATAAAGTCGGACAATTTTTGAATACTTCCTTCATCCGCAATATCGTGGGCCAGCCCACCTCAACCCTGCATATTCCCGATATCATGAATAGCGGGAAGATCCTGTTGGTCAATGTGTCCAAGGGGAAGATCGGCGAGGACAACTCGGGGCTTTTGGGCGCCATGATTATTACCAAGATTCAGCTTGCGGCGATGGAACGCATACGCATCATGGAAGACGAGCGCCGGGATTTTTACCTCTATGTTGACGAGTTCCAGAACTTCGCCACCGATTCGTTTGCGGGGATTCTTTCCGAGGCACGCAAGTATCGTCTGGATCTCATCATCGCCCATCAATACGTCGGACAGCTGGTGACGGACACCTCTACCAAAGTGCGCGACGCCGTGTTCGGCAATGTCGGCACCATGATCAGTTTTCGCATCGGGGCCACCGACGCGGAATTTCTGGAAAAAGAATTTGAGCCGGAGTTCATGGGGCAGGATCTCATCAATCTTCCCAATCATCACGTGTATCTGAAACTCATGGTGGACGGCATAACGTCGCGCCCGTTTTCAGCGGCAACTCTGTCGCCGCTTCAGTTCGGCATGGATCCGGGGACCCGGGAGCGGATCACGAAGATCTCGCGGGAGCGTTATGCGCGCCCGCGCGCGGAGGTGGAGAAAGAGATTGCGCGCTGGAGCGGCACCGAGGATACGGGCGTCGGGGTCTCCGGCGGGGGAGATACGGAAGAAGGAAAGATGTACGAATCTCTCTGCTGGAATTGCGGAAAACAGACCAAGGTTCCTTTTAAGCCCGACGGCAAAAGGCCCATCTACTGTCTGTCGTGCCTTAAACAAATTGAAGAAGGGAAGCTGATTCCGCTGCCCGAGCGCATGCCGCAGCTTGCCGCCCGCGGGCAGTTCTCTGATTCGCTTGGAGATCTGGGCATTGAATTTTCCGCGTCTTCTCCACAGGTCCGGGAGGCGGGGCGCCAGCGCGCCCACACGGAAATGTCTCATCAAGCCCAGTATCAGAATAGGCCAAGATTGAGAGTGGATCTATCCGTCAAGCCATTCGCTCGAATGGAGCCGAAAAAGCCCGGCC
>CAYXAG010000049.1:0-5619 GCA_964462235.1 uncultured Candidatus Saccharibacteria bacterium | reverse complement strand
CTTTTTGTCCCAATGCGAACGGACTTTGGTCTGCAGATTGATCCTGACGCCGATGTCTCCCTTAAACTCCTTGAATTCGTCAAGCTCGGATGCGTCTTCAATGATCGGGACCACGCGCACCGCGCGCTCGGCCAGGCGATGGATGAGGTCCACGTAGGATTTGGTTTTCGGCCCGTTGCACAAAATCCTGACTTGGTATTGACGCTGTCGCTCTCCCAGAGCTTGCGCACCAGCGTCAATTCGTTGTGCGAGCCGACCTCCAGATGAGCGCCTTCCGAGACAAGCGGCAGAACCGCCTCACGATTCTGATTGACCTTCATCGGGTAGTGATAGAAAAACTTACCCTTATACGCCGTCTGCTTCATGTGCCGCTCAAAGACATTAAAGAGACGGTTCAGGCGCTCCTCCACGACAAACGGAAGAAAAATCTCCAGCGACGAGCCAAACTTGCGCACCAGATCATGGACATTGTACTGATAATTGCCCTCGCGGATAACGAGCTCCGCATCGGCGTTTACGTCAAATACGGACGTATCGCATTCTTTGCGTCCGAGTTTCCAGAATTTTTTTTGATTGCGCGATGCCATAGCCGCCCCTCGCTAATACAGATACCCCCATGATTGGAGTCGGTCGCTGTCCGTATTCCAGCGCAGGCCGATGTCGGTGCGGTAAAATTTATTTTGCAAAATGATATTCCCTATCCGGTTATACGCCATCTTGCGCGCCTCGCCGACCGTCGTGCCCGATCCGGTCACGACCAACGCATACCCCGAGTCGCCCGCAACGCGCCAATCCCCGTCAGCCAGCTTCACGTCGCCCAGATGGACTCCCTCAACGTTGGCCTTGCGAAAGACAATGGACGAATCGCGATATATTTCAGCCTGCGCTTTATCCTGATACGGAAAGGGCGGAATCGCCACCACCACACCGATCTGGAATCCTTTTTTGGTGCGAAGCGCAAACGACTCGCCCCTGGCAAGCTTGGAGAACCACTCGCCGATGGGGTTTAAAATCCCTTCCATCTGGATGGAAAGCGTGGGGTAGCCGAATCGCGCGGTAAATTCCAGCGGATAGACGCCGTTATTGTTGGCGATACAATTGATATCTATGTATCCGGCATATCCGCATTCCTCCAGCGCCGGTTTGATTTTCTCAAGCGTCAGACGGAAAATCTTGTTTGACTCGTTCCAATACATCAGCGTTCCCATCTCGCCGGTGTAGGGCCCGATCTCCCCAGGGAAAAGCTTCTTGTGCTCAAAATTGATATTGATGGGATACACAAAATCATGCCCGTTGAAAAATGCCCCCACCGCGATCTCCACCCCTTGCGCGTATTTTTGCAACTGGAATTTCTTTATTTTTCTGGACCATGTTTTTTTGTTGTGCTCCAAGACTTCCACAAGGTCGTTCCCCGATTCCTCCTGCCCGATAAACAGAATCCCTTTCTGCTCTGCCGGTATGCTTCCCGAGGGCTTGAAGACATAGCGCGCCGGATTCTCACGGATAAATGTGATTGCACCCTCGTAATCCGCAAAATCCCAATGAGGCAGCACCGCCATTCCCACCCGTTTCATTTCCTCCTGCCCGAATTCCCGATCCTCCTCAATCCGATCGGTGTATTCGCTCCCGCCGACGACCGCTTTTCCGGCTTTGCGCAAGGCATCCGCCGCTTTCCCGAATCCGGTATCGTCAAACACCACGATATCCGCCCAATCCTTGTGATCCTCCCATCGTTCCACTTTCTCCAAAAAACCGTCGCCCACGTCCTGATCGTCCCGGCTCTGGATCCAGTATTTCACCTCGTGTCCCTCCTGGCGGATGCGCCAGGCCGCATCACCGCTCAATGCCTCAAAGGAAACAAACAAAAATTTGAGCGACGTTTTTCCCGCGCTCTCTCCGGCGCCGTTTTCCGTTTTCGCCCCGTCGCTCGCGTTTTTTATCTCACTCGCCATGCAAAAAATAAAAATCCTCTGACACGTGAAGTATGCGAGACAAAAAATGCGCGGTCAATGGTGGATAACTTTCTGACCGCGCCCAAAAACGTTTTGAAAAATATTTTTTACCGGTCCGTATAGGTTCGGTAATCGGCGACGAGTTCTTCTCCGGTCTTGATATCGCGGATCGCGACAAAATGAGCGCCGCCGGCGCGGGGGGCGATATTGGGCCGATCCCCGTGATTGAGAAAATACGAAATATCAATGGCGTTCAAACTGTGGTCGGGAACATACATGATCCCGTCGCGCACGGAAAAAATATCCTGTGCGAATTTTTTCACCGCCTCAACGATGTGTTCGTCGCCAAGCAATTTTTCCAGCCGAACGGGCCGCCATTTCGGGGCACGGCATCCGGGAAAAGGATCTGTCCCCTTGGGGATATCGCGGATCGCAAAAATACCGATCCCGTGCAGCCCGGAGGGCTGCAGACGGCAATAGATATTTTTCTCAAGATCGGCTAAAAAATCTTTTTGCGTCATGAGGCGGGCTCTGAAAATCCGACATACTGGATCTCTTCCTCCAGAAGGACGCCGAAGACAGACGCGACTTTTTCTTTGGCGCGCTCAATGAGATTGCGCACGTCGCAAGCCGTCGCGCCTCCTTCGTTTACAAAAAAATTCGCATGCTGCCCGGATATGAAGGCGTGTCCCTCCCGGCTTCCCTTCAGCGAGGCCCGATCAATGAGAAAAGATGCGGGGACGCGTTCGCGGTCCGCAAACTGCGAGAGAATCGGGAACTTTTTGAGCATTTCTTTTCTGTCCCGCCCGATACTCTCCCATGCGATATTTTTGAATATGCATCCGCATGACTTGGCGCCGATGGCTTGTTTCCCGCCCCGTTCAACCGTAATCTCTTTTACCCTCTGCTGGATTGCCGCGCGCTCTCCCGGGTGCAAATGAAGAGTGGCGGAAAGCACGATCCACTCCGGATGTTTTTTGAAAACAGAATGGCGATATCCGAATTCGCACTCCTCTGCCGCCAGCCGTCGGCTGGCGGCAGAGGAAGCATCAAAAATTTTCACCTCCTGCACGACGTCTTGCATCTGGCCGCCAAAACATCCGGCGTTGCCGCGCACCGATCCGCCGACAGTCCCCGGGATGCCGACACCCCACTCAAAGCCCGCCAGACCCGCACGGGCGGCCTCCATCACTGTGCGCGCCATCATTGCTCCGGCATCGGCGCATACCCGCTGCCCTTCTATCTTTATATCGCCTCCGGTCATACGGATAACCAGGCCGTCAAACCCCGCATCCGACACAAGCACATTGGACCCGGCTCCCATCACAAAAAACGGCGCGCCCTCCTGGGCCGCAAAACGCAGGGCATCGGCGACATCCGCCGCGTTTTTTGCTTCCACAAAAAATCGCGCCGGTCCTCCTATCTTATAAATCGTATAGGGCGCAAGACCCACCCCTGTGCGTATCTGCATCATGTTCTTTTAAGTGTATTGCGCAAACCCGCCATTGTGCAATAATAAAAAGGAAGAGGCCTTGAAGGGGTCGCAAGCCGGCACTCACATAGGACAAACTTGGAGTAAAACCCTTGCGATCCCTTTGAGGTCTTTTTTGTTTTGATTTCTTACGCATAGATACTGTTGAAAAAGCCCTCTCCTGCTGCAATTGCAGGATTTCGCTACGAAGAAAGCTTTTTCAACAGTTTCTTAAGGAATAATGGCTGGCGCGATTCCTTTGGGAAACTTTGTCAGGTTCCTGCCGCCGGATTTCATCACCAGCACCATATCCTCCAGCCGGATGCCTCCGGCCGGAATCCCGCGCCGCGGCCGGTGATAATACAGGCCCGGCTCTATCGTCACCACATTGCCTTCTTCCAACACGGCGCCTCCTACCCCCATGTGCGGCGCCTCGTGAATATCAATCCCAACCCCGTGACCGAGCCCGTGGATAAATCCTTCGGCGGGCGAGCGCTTCGTATCCGTGGGGTATTTTTGCGATGCCAAATATTCTTTTGCCGCGGCATGAATAGTGGCGCCATCCGCTCCGGCGCGAACCGCCCCGAAAGCGATCTCCTGCGCCTTGGCCACCGCCTCGTACATGCGGATATCGTCGGGCGACGGCCGACCTTTGAAAACCGTCCGCGTCATGTCCGCGTAATAATGGCTCTCCAATGAGACCGGAAAAACATCCATCACGATGGGACGACGCGCCGCAATCGGCCCCCACCCCATGCAATGCGGATCCGCAGCCTGAATACCGCAGGCGACAATCGTACCCGATCCCAAATACCCGCGTCTCCAAAGCGCGTCACCCACGACCCGCCGAATCATCTCGGAGGTCACAACACGATCTTGATCGTATACACGAGTTCCTTTGATTTTACATTTCCTTAAAAACGCGATGCCCGCGGCCATTGCTTCCTCGCAGGCGCGCTGGGCCGAGCAAATCTCGGCGATCTCTCGTGTGGTCTTGCATGCGCGCTCCGGATACAGCGTATGCCCCGCGTCATGGAGAGAGAAATGCTCTCTTAGCAGGCGCGCAATGCCGTGGGGAAAGGCATGCGCTACCAGGACTTTGCGCACGCCGCGCCCCCGCAAAAACCGGGCTAGCCCCTGCGCCGAAACTTCTCCGCGCTTTGCAAAACGCTCCGTGAGCACCAGATGGTCCGCCCGCGCCTCTTTGTGAGCGCGGCCGATCTCAAGAGGCGATAGAAAAAGCCACGTCTTGCCGCCGATCTCAATCAGAAAAAACGCGTCCGGCGCCCTGAATCCCGTACGCCACAGGATATCGCTTGAAAAATGGGGCGCGCCCAAATCCGTGGCACCCCAAAGTATTTTTGCAGTCTTCATTTTTGAGAATCCATTACGTGCCACAGCGCCAAACTGGCATAGCTCCGGTATGGACGCCAACGCGCGATAATATCACCGCGCGATTTTTCCGTGCGCGTACGACGGTACCCGTACAGATGCCGCAAGCCTTTTTGCAAAGCCAGATCGCCGGAGGAAAACACATCTTCGCGGCCAAGGGTAAAAATAAGAAACATCTCCGCGGTCCACCGGCCAATGCCTTTTATTTTTACGAGCTGGGCGATAATCGCCTCATCTTCCGCGTCCGGAAACCTGTCAAATCTGATTTCCTGTGTCTGAATTTTCGACGCAAGATCGCGCAGGGAACGAGCCTTTGCCCACGACATCCCGACTGCCCGCAACTGGCCCTCGGTCATTGTCAGTACTCTTCCGGGCGTGGCGCGGCCGCGCGGAAAAAGTTTGCGAAATCGCGCGACAATGGCACGGGCAGCGCCGCTCCCAAGCTGTTGCGAAATGATTTCGCGGCACAGACGATTGAAAAATCCTGCAGAATTTTTCTCCGCAGGCTCAAGCAACTCCCACTCCATATCGGCAAGTATCTTGTGCACAAGAGGATCTTCCCTCCAAAAATGTTTCTGGATGTGTTTTTTGCGACGGACTCTTTTTTCCATAGAACGGGTGGTTGTCCTTTTTATTAAAGCATAAAACCCCGTCAAAGGGGTATTATGCCGGACAAAATAGAGTATCTGAAACTGATTCCAGATCAACACTCACTGTATTATATATAGCAGACCTGCGAAAAAAAGTCAAGCTTCTTTATGCACAAAGGCACAAAGACGGGTCCGGAGAGGTATCAGCGAGTCC
>CAYXAG010000048.1:0-5687 GCA_964462235.1 uncultured Candidatus Saccharibacteria bacterium | reverse complement strand
TGGTGTAAGAAAATAGACATGGTTTTGATTTTGCGTGTGCCGCCGGGAGCATCAGGACAGAACATGCTGTCCGAGATGCTTGAGGAAATCTCGCATTTACGAGTGGCGTGTCCCTCGTGTATAATAGAAGCGGACGGAGGGATTAATCCCGAAACTGCCAGCCGCGCGGCCGTTGCTGGCGCCAATATCCTGGTCGCCGGCGCCGCAATTTTCAATAGCGACAATATTGAGCAGGCGATGAGCCGTTTGAGAATGCACTATGCCCCATCTGCACGAAGATAAAATAAAATTTTTGGAGGAGATGGCAAATACCATCCGGCAGGATGTGATTGAGATGGTGGTACACGCCGGATCCGGACACATCGCCGGCCCTTTGGGCATGGCGGATATTTTCTCGGCGCTCTATTTTCATATTTTGCGCCATGATCCGAAAAACCCCGCATGGTCGGAGCGCGACCGTCTCATTCTTTCCAACGGCCACATCTGTCCAGTGCGCTATGCGGCCATGGCGCGGGCAGGATATTTTCCTGCCGCAGAGTTGAAAACTCTGCGGCAATTCGGCACCCGTCTTCAGGGACATCCGCATCGCGTGGCACTCCCCGGGGTGGAGACGACGTCCGGGCCTTTGGGTTCCGGATTGAGCCAGGCCGTCGGCATGGCGATTGCGGCGCGTATGGACGGCAAGAAAATGAGCATCTATTGCCTGATGTCGGACGGAGAGCAGGAATGCGGCCAGACATGGGAGGCGGCGATGCTGGCAGGGAAGCTGAAACTGGACAATCTTACGGCGCTCATTGACCGCAACAATATCCAGATTGACG
This sequence comes from uncultured Candidatus Saccharibacteria bacterium, assembly GCA_964462235.1. Classification (GTDB taxonomy): domain Bacteria; phylum Patescibacteriota; class Minisyncoccia; order Sungbacterales; family HO2-52-23; genus CAYXAG01. The sequence continues at coordinate 4,866 of CAYXAG010000048.1, read as the reverse complement.
GTATGACCGAGAATATCATGCCGTTGGAACCGCTCCGAGAAAAATACGAAGCATTCAACTGGCATGTGCTCCAGATCAACGGGCATAATTTTGAAGAGATCGTGAATGCCTACGAGACCGCGCAGGCCATTTATGAAAAACCCGTGCTCATTATCGCCCACACCATTCCGGGCCGCGGCGTTGATTTCATGGAATTTTCCTATCCGTGGCATTCCAAGACCTTCAAGCCCGAAGAGGTGACGGAATCGTTGCGGCAATTGCGTACGCTTGGCGGGAAAATTAAGAGCGAACATGAATAAAAAAGAGGAAGTTTTTACGGGATTGAAACGCGAGATGGACTCGGCTCGCCGGTTCCTTGCGCGCATCAAGACCAAGGAAGATATTGCGCTGCGCACTTTTTTGCTGATGGGCAGCCGTCTTCAGGCACTCCACAAAAAGATACAACCGGCGATCAAATCAGGGGAGATACCCGAGCTCGCGGCCTTGGAGAAAGAAATTGACGAAGCGCTCCGGACGATCGCGCGGGCAAAAATCCGCCATGAATGGGATCGAAAAAAGAAAAAGAGCGTTCGGACATTCGGGGACTCGTCGCTTCACAAAAAAAGAGTGTATAAAACATTACAATTTGCATCGCGTTAGAACTCATTTCAATAATCTCTTTCGTTACGAAAATCTTGAATTTCGAGCGAAAACCATGAAGGTTGAGGAGGGCTACTGGATAGTAACCCGACGAGACCTGAATGGTTTGCAGCCGAAATTCAAGATTTGCAGTAGAATACGGATTATTGAAATGAGTTCTAGAGCATGAAGGATTTCTTTTTTGATCCAGATTGCGGGCGCGAAACCGCCTCTGTCCGGGAGAGGTCTCCGGGATACGACGAGTCGGATGCACTGCGGTGTCCGGCCTGCCAGGCATTGATGCTTTGGTCAAGCGGTCAGAAAAAAGTTTGTCCGGCATGCGGATTTGTGGATACGTGTTGCAATTAAATTTTTCATACATTGATATGCCTCTCAACCCAAAAGCAAAGCTCGATGAAAATATTCTTGATCTTGCGTCTCTCCAGCACAAGCCCACGCGTGACGGATACGGGGCTGGGCTTATCAGGGCCGCTGACGAGAATTCAAACGTGGTCGCCCTGTGTGCGGATTTGACGGAATCCACGCGCACCGAAGAGTTCGTAAAGAAATATCCGGAACGATTTGTGGAAATGGGGGTTGCGGAGCAAAATATGGCATCGGTCGCGGCGGGTATCTCGCTCATGGGGAAGATTCCGTATATTTCAAGTTATGCCATGTTCAGCCCGGGCAGAAATTGGGAGCAGATTCGTACGACAATCTGCTATAATGAAGCCAACGTGAAAATTTGCGGGGCCCACGCCGGAGTCTCGGTGGGGCCGGACGGCGCCACGCATCAGGCGATTGAGGATATCGCCATCGTGCGGCCGATCGCCAATATGAGGGTTTTTGCTCCGTGCGATACTCGGGAGGCCGAAAAGATCACGTATGCGATTTCCAAAGTGGACGGTCCCTGTTACGTGCGATATGCGCGTGAGAAAACGCCTGTCTTTACTACGGATGCCACGCCATTTGAAATAGGGAAGGCGCAGGTTTTTTGGACAGAGCCGGGGCGGGCAAAACCGGATGTCGCGATCATCGCCTGCGGCCCCTTGGTGCATAACGCCATTCTTGCCGCCGCACAGCTTGAGCGCGAAGGGATGAAGATTCGCATTATCAATAATCCGTCCGTCAAGCCGCTGGACGAGGCGATGATTTCAAAAGCCGCCCGCGACGCGCGCGCGATAATTACCGTGGAGGAGCATCAGATAGCCGGAGGCATGGGAAGCGCTGTTGCGGAGTTTCTTGCCCGTACCTATCCGGTGCCGATTGAATTTGTCGGTGTGGCAAATCACTTCGGCCAGTCCGGCTCTCCCCATGAGCTCATAGAGCATTTCGGCATGGGTGTTGCGAGTATTAAAGAAGCGGTGAAAAGAGTGAAAGAACGAAAATGAATCGGGCATATGATTTTATCGCCATCGGCGATACGGTGACCGATGCTTTTATCCGTTTGAAAGAGGCGGAGGTCCATTGCGATATCAACAAAGAGAGATGCATGATCTGCATGCGTTTTGCGGACAAAATTCCGTATGAAAGTGTCACGGTAGTGCCTGCGGTCGGCAACAGCGCCAATGCGGCGGTATCTGCCGCGCGCCTTGGCCTCTCGGGCGCCTTGGTGGCTAATATCGGCGACGATTATTTCGGGAAGGAGTGTCTGGCAGCGCTGGAGGGCGAGCGCGTGGGTACGGAATTTATAAAGGTGAATGCGGGATACAAGACCAACTATCACTACGTTTTGTGGTACGACGCGGATCGTACGATTCTGGTCAAGCACGAGGAATATCCCTATGCTCTGCCCGACATCGGCGAGCCGCGATGGGTATATCTTTCTTCAGTGGGGGAAAACGGCCTGGCATTGCATGCCCAGATTGAAATATATCTTGTGGCGCATCCAAATATAAAATTGGCATTCCAGCCCGGAACGTATCAGATGAAATTCGGCCGCAAGAAACTTGCTGGTGTGTATCGGCGCACCGAGGCGTTTTTCTGTAATAAAGAGGAAGCGCAGCGGATTCTTGAAACCAAAGAAGAAGACGTGAAAACTTTGATGGGCATGATGGCGGATCTCGGTCCGAAGATTGTAGCGATTACCGACGGACCCAACGGGGCCTATGCGTTTGACGGCGCCACCGCATGGTTTATGCCGCTCTATCCGGATCCCAAGCCGCCGCTCCAGCGCACCGGCGCCGGCGATGCGTTTTCGTCCACCTTTACCGTTGCCTTGGCGTTGGGCAGGAGCGTGTCCGAGGCGCTCACGTGGGGGCCGATCAATTCCATGTCGGTGGTGCAGGGGATCGGCGCGCGGGAAGGGCTTCTGACAATGCCCCAATTGCAGGATTATCTCAAAAACGCGCCGTCTTTTTATAAACCCCGTGTCATCTGAACGATCATGGAAAGTTTGAGAGAGGTATTGGCGCGCGCAATGCGCGAGCGGTGGGCGACCGGGCATTTCAATTTTTCCGAACTTGACCAGGCGCGCGCGATCGTGGAGGCGTGCGCGGAGGCGCGAAGTCCTGCGATACTCGGCACGTCCGAGGGGGAACGCGGCCATGTCGGCCTCACCGAGGCGGTCGCGATCCGCGATGCGTTGCGCAAGGATTTTGCGATTCCCGTTTTTCTCAATGCGGATCATACCAAGAGTGTTGCGGCAGCAAAACGCGCCATTGATGCCGGGTATGATTCCATTCATAGTGATCTTTCCGGATATCCTTTTGAGGAAAACGCCGCGGGTACAGCCCAAGTCGTCGCCTATGCCCGCGCAAAAGATCCGTTGATCTCCCTGGAAGGAGAGATCGGGTATCTGAAGGGCGAGTCAAAAGTTCAGAATGAGAAGTTTGCGGTGAGTCCGGATGACTATACGAAACCCGAGGAGGCCAAGCTGTTCACCCAACGCACAGGCATAGACCGTCTTGCCGTCGTGGCCGGAAACATTCACGGAATCTCGCTTGATGAGCCGGATCTGGATATCGCGCGCATCAGCGCGATCCGCGCCTGCGTCGGGCCGGAAATTGCGCTGGTTCTCCACGCGGGCTCCGGCATTCCGGATGAGCAAATCCGTGCCGCCATAGGTGCGGGCATCGCGAATATCCACATCAATACGGATATGAGAGTCGCATTTATGAACGCCTTGCGTCATACCTTGGCTGCTGATCCGGATGAAACCGCCATGTACAAGCTGGATGCGTCGGCGATCCTGGCGATAAAGGCCGTGGTCAAGGAGAAACTTGCCTTGTTCGGCTCGATGAATAGAATATAACAAGCTATATGAAAGTTTTGATTACCCATGCAATTCCTGACCGCGGCATCGGCCTCTTGAGGGGCAAAGGTTATGACGTGGTGATTGGCGATGCGTTCAACAAAGCAGAGCTGATCGCCCAGCTTGCCAAAGATCGGTATGACGCAGTTCTCTGCAATTTGAATGACAAAATAGACGGCGAAGTGCTGGATGCGGCAGGCAAGCAGTGCAAAATATTCGCCAATTATGCGGTCGGATTTGATAACATTGATCTTGCATCCGCACGCCAGAGGGGGATGGCGATTACCAATACGCCCGGCGTGCTGACCGATACCGTGGCCGAGCATGCGTTTGCGCTTATGCTTGCCATAGCCCGACGGATCGCCGAGTCGGATCGCTTCACGCGTGCGGGCAAGTATCGCGGGTGGGAGCCGATGCTGCTTCTCGGGACGGATGTATCAAAAAAAATACTCGGCATCGTGGGTCTTGGCAGGATCGGATCGCGCGTGGCGCACCACGCCGCGCGGGGATTTGACATGAGAGTTTTGTATTACGACGTGAAGCGAAACGACCAGTTTGAAAAAGAGTTTGGAGCGGAATTTCGCGCCAATGTTGACGATGTCCTGCGCGAGTCGGACTTTGTGTCCATTCATGTTCCGCTTCTGCCCGATACGCATCATCTCATTGATGCCCGGCGCCTCGCGTTGATGAAAAAATCTGCCTATCTCATCAATACCTCGCGCGGCCCCATCGTAGATGAGATCGCCCTCGTGGAAGCCCTCAAAAATAGTACGATCCGGGGCGCTGCCCTTGATGTTTTTGAGCATGAGCCTGATTTGACGCCGGGACTCGCAGAGCTTGAAAACGTCATTGTGACTCCGCACACCGCATCCGCGACAGAGGAGACGAGGCAGGCCATGAGTGAGCTTGCGGCCCGCAACATCATTGAGGCGCTATCCGGGCGCACGCCGCCCAATCTGGTGACACAGTAGCCCGATGATAAAGCGAAAAAGATA
>CAYXAG010000047.1:0-5906 GCA_964462235.1 uncultured Candidatus Saccharibacteria bacterium | reverse complement strand
TTGTTTTGCAACGGTTTTTAGAGAGTTATACACAACAGAGTGTGAGGGGTTACTCCCGATGCATCGGGACTATCTTGGCTTATCTGTGGCGTTTTTTGACTTTTATAGGACTATGATTTCCTACCCGATACTCCGATGATACCAAAAATCCAGACCATGACAATTAATCCCAAGAGAAAGAGATTGAGCGGCGTAAAAATTAAGTTTAACATGGGTATTTGTTAAATTATCTTTCTAATGCTATTGCCAGCCAATAAACCGAGGCGGCGAGAATAAAACCCAAAAGTAAAGACCATTCATTCAAAGATTCGGAATGCAACACATATCCGAATACGAGCGAACCAATCGAGATATTCCCTAAATCAGCCAATTTCTCCGCCAGGATGCTTCGCTGTCGCGGATTCAGCATATACGACTATTTTATTGCTCATCGCGCGACTGTCAAGTATGCCGATCCGCGACCACGGAGGCGCCAAAAGCATACGGCTTGATCACCGGTTCAAAATGATACCCGCGAATCATGCCGGTTACCCCGTCTATGAACTCGCGCGTAGGCCCGTTCTCACCGATGTCCACGTGAATTTCGTTTCCGTCCCAGAAAAAATCGCCCCCCACCTCCTCCTGCAGGCGGCTTCGCATCTCCTGTGCCAGCGTGATGGAGGAGATCGCCTCCTGCCAGATGCGGTCGCGCATGGAACCGAACGCACGCTCCGGAGACCTGGTCCAAAAATGCACGGCTCCGTTGCCCACGCGCCAAATCGTGATGGCGGTTACCAGCGAGGAGACGCGCGTGGCGTGCGAATCGGTGCCGATGATGATTTTGTAAAATCGGGACGGGTCTTTTTTGATAAACCCGATGGTCTCGGCCACCACCCGGTCAAACGAAAACCGCTCTCCTGCCGCATTTGAAAATGTGGCCTCATGGACCGTCATAACAGCGCAGGTTGCTCGTCGTAGGGGTTCGTGTACGAAGCGTCCATCATCTCGGCCTTGACAATGCGTCGGGCATGGAACATGCGCACCGATCGGCGCAGATGGCAATAGGCCTCTATCTCGCCGTTTGGCTTCATGTGGTATATGTCAATCAGCCGCGCCTTGCGGTATCCGGATTGATCCGTGTCTTGTGAAGAAATGTATTCAATCGCAACGCGCCGGCGCGCCTCATATGCCGCAGCGAGCACCTGCCCTACCGCCGACGACATCGGTGTCCCCCACGAGACCGGAATGGAATGAATTTTGCGGTCAACGTACGATTCAAAAAGCACATGGCCGTTCTTCTTGCCGTATTCGTAGAGATCACGCGTCAGACGCACATCATCCAAACAATATTTTTTGACCTCCTCCACTCTGCCCTGCCGAAACCATTCCAGCGCCTCCAGCCCGTGACCTGATTTAGACTCGCCCAGGGTTGCTTTCGCAACTCCGTCCAGCCCCACGCGATGGCCCAAAAACGCAACGGCATCCGCAAAAATATCGGTCACCCCCACCCGCTCCAGCATCCCCTGCTCCACGTAGGGTGCCAAAACCGGTATGTCAAAATGAATGATGTTGAATCCGATGAGGTGATCAGCTGCCTTAATCATCCGGGCAAGGTTGGCAAGCTCGTGTTCCTCAAAAGCAAAAAAAACGTCTTTCGCGTATGAGTAGACGCCGGCGACCGAGATGCCCAACTCGCGGATATTCTTCTCTCCTCCAACCTCGGCAAAAGATTTTTTTGTTTCCAGATCAATCACCAGCGTATCAGGCATGGAGAGAGTATAACCGCACGCGCACAAAAAATCAAATCTCAACTCACCGCGCGTTTTTGACGTATGTGTCAAAAAACTGCAACGAGCGGGATGCGGCCAGGGGCCAGGCATCAATAAATTCGTGCGCCTCTCCCGGATAGATGAAATATTCGGCGCCCTTCCCATCGCGCCGCAGCGTTGCAAACATTTTTTCCGAAAACGAGATCGGCACCACCCGATCCGCGCCTCCGTGGTGCAGCTGGACCGGAGCTGCAATATCGGAAAAATACGTCAGCGGAGAGATTTCGCGATAGAGGGATGAACCGGCCGGGCCGTATGTCTGATGCAACCAGTCAATTTCTTGCACAGACAGCTCGTAAAAATTATCTTGCGCATCTGCCGAGATTGGCGCAAAAAGCACGAAGGCCCGGACATCGTGCGTCAGCACTGCGGCGCGCGCCGCAATCCCTCCGCCCATGGAATGCCCCCACATGCCGATCCTCGTCGTATCCATCAACGACTGACTCCCCTGCTTGAGCGCGTCAATCAGTGCGAGCGCGTCGCGCGTATACCCTACATAAAAATCATGATGAGCCGGAAATGCCGGTGTCGTGGACGAGTAGCCGCGATAGTCAGGCTGGATCGTCACATAGCCATGGCGGCTAAAGAAATTCTGCTCGCGCTGCGAGCCCCGCCCGGGGAAATAAATCTCGGGCCGAATAAGGCCGTGATTCAAAACCAGAACCGGAAACCCACCCTCTGGCACCGGCTCCCGCGGGACGTTCATCACACCGGTCAGCGTGCCCACCCCGGCTTCATCATAAGAAATCAGAAACTTCTGATAGGCCGAGGACGCCTCAAGAACCTTCAGAACCGTAAAATTGCTCCCGCGCGCGGGATCCTGCCGCAATGCCGCGATCGTATATTCGCTCCCGGCAGGCGGATCAGCCACGGGAGAGACCCCGCTGGCAAGCGTTTTGCCTCTAAAATCAATCTTGACAGCATCGCCGATACGGATGCCGTGCGCCGCGCTAAATCCGGCCGCGACCTCCAGCACCATGTCGGCAGGCGTATCGGGAACATAGACCGGGAGATCGACGTCCGCCATTCCGGCCGCCGGGGGCGCCACGCGCTCTTCCATATCTGCGACCGCGCCGTTTCTCATCCACAAAATATCAATCGGGAAGCGCATGGCTTTCATCCAGATGCCGTAGCGATCCGGACGATCAAACAAAAAAAGCATGCCGGATTTCTCGGCGATGCGGTCAGTGCCGGAAAGCCCGCGCGTTTGCGAGGCGGCATCGGCCGCGACCTCTGCCTCCAGCGTAACGCCGCGGATCTGGACCCGCGCGACATCGGCACGCCAGACAGGCAGAGCGAAAACCACCCCAAGCCCGAAACCCGCCGCTGCCACGGCCGTCATCAAAAACACGCGCAGCCGCCTGCCAGACACAGAAGAGGAAGGTTGGCCTAAAGCGTCTACCATATTTCAGAAAGTCGTATCATTTTTCGGGAGCATCGGCACGATGGCCCTTACCTCCAGTATATCGCTCGCGGATTTTGGCAACAAGCTCGTGAATCTTTTCTTCTGCTTCGGGCCCGTACGAAAATTCCCGCCGGATGCGGGCTTTTTCTCGGCGCACAAATTTTCTGACCGATGTCGGCAGGCCTGATCGAAGCATACAACACACGCTACGGACAAAACATATATCTGTCAACGATATAACCACCTTAATCCCTATCTCCCCCGTGAAGTAATCTGACCCTTGCCCACCATTTAAACACAGAGTCTGGACTTTCGCCAACAATACCCGCACAGAGCCCGACATCAATCACTCGCTCAAAATAAAACTTGCTTCGTGATGAAGCAAGAAACTGATCGGTGCGGCCCAGAGCGCCGCCTAACCGCTGTCAGGGGACTGGCGCAGATTGTGCCTGCGGATTTTCTCATCCACCGTGTTACGGTGCACCTTCAGAAGGGCAGCGGCCCGCCCCCGATGCCACTGGCAGCGGATAAGAGCGTCGTGGACGATCTCCCGCTCTACGTTGTCCAGCGTTGTCCGGATGGGCTGAACGGGCCTGTCTTTGACACTGATACAGAGCGTATCGCCGCGCCATTGGATCATGGGGCGATCCATGGCGCCACTGATCTCCGGCGGGAATGCGTCAGCGTCCAGGACTAAAGCATCAAATGAGAGACTCAATGCGTGTGCGGCGATATTTTCCAGCTCGCGCACATTACCCGGCCAAGAATGGAAAACGAGCCGGGCTAATGCCGCCGGCGTTACACGCGGCGGGGACTCACGCCCCCATTCGCGCGAGAGTCGCTCAAACACGTTGGCCAAGAGTAGCGGGATATCCTCCCGGCGCTCGCGGAGCGCGGGAATGGCAAGCGGCAGCACGCAGAGGCGATAATAGAGGTCTGACCGGAAGGTGCCCTCCTGGATTTTTTTCGCCAGGTCCATGTTGGTCGCCGTGATGAGGCGTATGTCAACCGGAATGTCTTGGGTCCCGCCGACTCGCCGGATGCCTCTGCTCTCTATCGCACGGAGGATTTTTGTCTGGCCTATAAGCGACAGATCTCCCACCTCGTCCAAGAAGAGACTTCCGCCGTCTGCCGCCTCCCAAAGACCTATTTTCTGCCGATCGGCTCCGGTAAAAGCCCCCCGTTCGTGCCCGAATAACTCGCTCTCAATGAGCGTATCCGGGAGTGCGGCGCTGTTGACTGCGACAAACGGCCGGCTGCTTCGCGGACTTACTTCGTGTATGAACCGCGCAAAAAGTTCTTTGCCGGTTCCGGATTCGCCGGTGATCAGAACCGACGCCGGCACCCGAGCATAACGCCTCGCATCGTCTATAGCACTTCGGATCGCCGCACTCTTGCCGACGATTGGCGAGTGCGGGTCCGCACCCGTCGGACTCTCTTGCATCGCCACTCCCGTCCCCTTCTCCACCATAGGTAGGACTCTGTTATAAATGTGCTGGCAAAATAATTTAGCATGATTTTATTTTTCTGTAAAGCCCCTGTGGGGGACCCCGGAACAACGCTTGAGTTCCGACAGGAGAAAGCATATGATGATATCGCCATGGCACAGACATCTCTCAAAAGCACGCCGCGCGATATTTTCTTGTACCTCTTGAATATCCTGACGTTTTATGTAAGCGTCGTAAGCTTTATCACGCTCTGGGTCCAGTATGTGAATGCCCTCTTCCCGGATCGGCTCAATGTGTATTATCCGGGTGTCTTGGACGGCATCCTCTGGTCAAGCTCGGTATTGATGGTCGCAATCCCCGCGCGGCTTGTAACGTCGTGGCTTCTCATGAAGGATTTTGCGGCTCATCCGGAAAAACGCGAGCTTGCGATCCGCAAGTGGTTCATTTATTTCACGCTCTTTGTCGCATCGGTCACCATCATCGGCGATCTCATCACCATCATTTATAACTTCCTCAAGGGCGAGCTAACGCTCCCGTTCTTTTTAAAAATCATTGTCGTGCTCGTGGTTGCGGCTGCATCATTCCTGTATTTTCTCTGGGACCTGCGCAGGGATCCGGGCGCGGGGAGGCGGCAGATGAAGTTCGTGATGGCCGCCGTGCTGCTCGCCCTCATCGGCAGCATTATCTACGGGTTCCTCATCGCAGGTACGCCCCAGACCCAGCGGGACCGGCGCATGGACGAGCAGCGTCTGAATGATCTGGGCATGATCCAGAACCAGATCATCTCTTATTGGACGCAAAAAAATAAACTTCCTCCGGCGATTGAAAATCTGCGCGATCCTATCGGCGGGTTTGATCCTCCGCAAGACCCCCAGACACACGAGGCCTACGAGTACCGCCCCACCGGCCCGGTTTCGTTTGAGCTTTGCGCCTCCTTTGCCACCAGCCAAAACGAGCCCGAGATCCGCGGACCGTATGCGCTCCCCCGGCCCGCGGCTTTGGGCGGCGGGCCGACGAGCTTCAATTGGGCCCACGGTGCTGGGCGCATGTGTTTCTCCCGCTCCATTGATCCGGATTTCTACCCCAAGCTCGTACCCAAGCCCGCGCGGTGAGACATTAAAAACGCCTCGGCGCCGTCCGGCGTTTTTAATGTTTGGGTTAATGCCCGATGGCATTTCTCTGCCGCTCCATCGCCTCATCCAAACGCGGGATGATGTCGCCAGTTGGAAAACCGTACGTCTCGTA
>CAYXAG010000046.1:4184-5911 GCA_964462235.1 uncultured Candidatus Saccharibacteria bacterium | reverse complement strand
CTGTAATGTCAGAGGTATTTTCAGAGGTATTTTAATAATCATGCGGAGGGAGGGATTCGAACCCCCGTAGCCATAAAGGCGCTTGGTTTACAGCCAAGTGCAATTGACCGCTCTGCCACCCACGCATATTTTTTATGCCCGCGATCCCGTTGGGGCCGGCCCCGAGAGTCCAACTTCACGCCTTCGCCTTATCCCGCCCTTGCATAAGCCAGCAGAGGGATTTGAACCCCCGACCGTCGCTTTACAAAAGCGCTGCTCTGCCACTGAGCTATGCTGGCAAGTGCAAAAGCGGGACTCTACCATTGAGTCTAACGGGACCGACGAAAGACAGTTGGCTACCCCGACTGGTAAATCCTAAAGATCCTTCTCAATGTGTTTGGCGCGGACCTCATATATACGCCTGCCGCGGGGCCGCGGGGCGCGCGATACGACAGACGCAATCGCTGAAGCCCCGGGCTCCGGGATGAATTCGTCATCCTGTTTCAGCCGCCTCCAATACTCGCTGACAGCTTTGTGGACTGCTTTGGACATGCCTCCGGTCTTTTCTGCCCGGACATGACCGGGCGCGCCGTTTGCAATACCACCCCACATTCTGATCTTTCCGATAAGCGCTACGATGCCGTTATCCGCACGGAGGAAAAAAATGTGGAGGCGATAAAATATTTTCTCGCAGAATTTCCAAAACCAGACCCGATAATGCTTTTGGCGGTAAAATGTTTTAAAGTGCAGAATAAAAATTCTTACCTTGGCGGAGTCCTCGTGGAGCCGCTCCACGATGACAGCGTCAGGAATGGCAATGAGTTCGGGGATTTTCAGAGAAATGAAGTACCATAACGCTCCTGCGTTTATGAGAAACATTGCCACCAAAAAAAGATTGAGCATCATAGGAGATTGCCCGAATAATCACATCTCATAGCTAGAGTATGTCCAGAAACCCCATATTCTGCTGCAACCCCAGCATTTCGGCTGTAACACCCAACGGCTCAAACTCGGCGTATCTATGGATACGCCTCGTTTTCCGCAGGGGCGTCTCACACGCAATTCTGGTTTCGCGGCGAGTAAGGTTTCTGGACATGCTCTAGATCTCAAAACGGACAAATCTGCCCACGTTGATGTTCTCGCCGAAACGGCCCGCCGCTTCATTCACCAGATCGCCCACGCTTTTATCTTCGTCTTTCACAAACGCCTGTTCAAGCAGACACAGCATCCGGAAATGGGCCTTGAGCTTGCCGTCTACGATTTCATCCTTGATGTGGCTCGGCTTATTGAGCTGGACCACTTCTTCCCGTATGCGCGACTGCTCGGCTGCCCAGACATCCGGCGGGATTGACTGAAACGAGAGATACAACGGCCTCATGGCGGCAATTTGCAACGCAAGATCATGGGCAAGGGCTTTGAATTCCGGATTGCGCGCGACAAAATCCGTCTCGCAGAAAAGCTCCGCCAGCGAGCCGACTCTGCCGTTTGCATGGATATAGGACTCCACAATGCCAGCCTGCGTCTTGCGTCCCGCGCGCCTGTAAGCCGCGCTGCCGAGCTTTTGTTCTATCAGGACCACGGCCTTCTCTGCGTCGCCTCTGCTCTCCTGGAGCGCTTTTTTCACATCCGAAATTCCTGCTCCCGTGCGTTCACGCAATATTTTGATTTGTTGAGCGCTTATGGAAACCATCTTCTTGTGGCAAAAGTTCTTCGCAATCAGGCGGAGACGCCTGATCTGATTTCTTGTT
>CAYXAG010000046.1:0-4174 GCA_964462235.1 uncultured Candidatus Saccharibacteria bacterium | reverse complement strand
TGGCATCCGCAGCTGCCATCTGTCCTTCTGCAATCGCATCCCCGATCTTTGAAACCATAAATCTGATGGCGGGCAGAGCGTCGTCATTGGACGGAATGGGATAATCCACGAGCGCGGCATTGGAATTGGTGTCTGTCAATGCCACCACCGGAATACGCATCCTGGCAGCTTCGCGGACCGCCGTATCATCGTGCGTAATGTCTACAATAAATACGGCTCCGGGCAAACGCTTCAGCGTGCGAAGCCCGTGGAAAAATCGCTGCAGCCGCACCAGCTCCTCGGCTCTTTTCATGCGTTCTTTTTTGGTATATTTTTCCAATTCTCCGCTCGCCTTTTCTTTTTCCAGCGTTTCCATATACTCAATCCGTTTGGAAATGACCTTGAAATTTGTGAGCGTCCCGCCGATCCAGCGCTCGGTAAAATAGGGCATGCCGGTTTTTTGGGCGACATCAAGAATAGCTTGGCGCGCCCCGGGCCGGGTCCCTACCAGCAAAATCAATACGCCGCGGGCCGCAGTTTGCTTGATAAATTCCGTAGCGCGCGCAAGAGCGGACTTGGTCCGTGTCAGATCAATGATAGAGATCGTGTTGCGTACGCCAAAAATATCGCCCTTCATACTTGGGTGATCCTTGGTCTTGGCGTGCCCCAGATGGATGCCCGCCTTGATCATTCTTTCCAGCTCCTCGTCTCTGCCGGGCATCGTTTCAGGAACCCGTTCATGTTGTAATACCGCCTCGTCCATGCATAGTATACTATCCCATGACGCGCATTTACGCAAGAGCAGCGATCATGGTAAAAAAATGAGAAGTATGCTATGGTTTATTCACATGAAAACAGCCATTCATCCCCCGTATCATAAAGCAAAGGTGCAATGCGCCTGCGGCGCTACCTTTGAGGTCGGCTCTACCAAACAACGCTTGGATATTGAAATCTGCTCGTCCTGCCACCCTTTTTATACCGGCGGCTCAAAACTGGTTGACACCGCAGGGCGCGTGGAAAAGTTCAGGGCACGCCTGAAAAAGAAAAAGTGAGCAGCGAAGAACTCCACGAGCGCGCACGCCGCATCCGGGACGAGCTCGCCAACCCCGAGACCTATCGCGATGCCCAGAAAGTAAAAAATCTCTCTCTTGAACTCTCTCAAATTGATAAAATGTTGAAGACCGCGGGAGGCCGGACTGACGCGCTCTGGCAGGACGTTATCATGGAAATCCGAGCGGGCACGGGCGGCGAGGAAGCAGCACTCTTTGCCAAGGAGCTTTTTACCATGTACAGCCGTTTTGCCGCCAGACGAGGATGGGCCGTATCGCTCCTTGATGAATCCCGGAGCGAACGGGGCGGCTATAAAGAAGTCATATGCGAGATACGGGGGGCTGATGCCTATTCAGCCCTGAGGCACGAATCCGGAGTCCACCGGGTCCAGCGCATACCCGAAACGGAAAAATCCGGCCGTGTGCATACTTCTACGGCCTCGGTCGCGGTCCTCCCCAAAGCCCGCGAAGCGGATGTGGACATACGGCCCCAAGATATCAAAATGGAATTCTTCCGCTCCTCGGGTCCGGGGGGACAAAACGTCAATAAGGTGGAGACGGCGGTCCGGGTCCACCACCTGCCCACCGGACTTATCGTAACAAGCCAGGAGTCTCGCTCCCAGCAAAAAAACCGCGAGACCGCCCTCACGCTGCTCCGCTCCAGATTGTTGGCGGCCCGGGTAGAGGCCGAGGCGCACAAGACCGCTGCCCAACGACGGGAGCAAATAGGAACCGCGGATCGTTCGGAAAAAATCAGAACGTATAATTTCCCTCAAGACCGCCTGACGGATCATCGCATCAAGGAGACTTGGCACAATCTGCCCTCCATTATGGACGGCAACATAGACGCCATTATCGGTGCGTTCAAAAACCCGGAGCACCCTTCTCAATGAAAAATCCCGCACCAAGTAGGAGATTTTCTAGAACTCATTTCAATAATCTCTTTCGTTACGAAAATCTTGAATTTCGAGCGAAAACCATGAAGGTTGAGGAGGGCTACTGGATAGTAACCCGACGAGACCTGAATGGTTTGCAGCCGAAATTCAAGATTTGCAGTAGAATACGGATTATTGAAATGAGTTCTACAAAATGCGGTCTATATCGCCTGCTAAGGCCACAATACGATTGGCATAGGCCTGGCACGTGTAGCGCGCCGGACCTCTGGCGGGACAAGCCGGCTTGCCGCTGATATAAATCCGCGCCGCAGCAATTTCGCCGCTGCGAGTCTGGGAACTTGCACCTCCGTCAGCCAAGAAGATCGCGGCTGCCGTGAATGCGTCTTCCGTATTCCACGGGTTTGGCGGATTGTGTCCGGTGAGCGCACTAACCCGATCGTCAAAACGAAGCCATGTGGTAGGCAAAAATTGTGCCGGCCCCATGGCACCCCCGCACCCGTAGGAGGGTTTGCGCGAGACCGGCATGCTGTCCGGATTCAACCCAAGGCCTTGGGTAATAGCCATAAATGCGTTTTTTTCCGATTCGGCCGCACTTCGCTTTCCTAAATTCAAATAGCATCTGTATAAATCACGCTCCCAATTGCCGGTGCCCAGATTCGTTCCCACGCTGATTACCCCATCTTCAAATTGCTTGCCGGTTTCCACTTCCAAAAGAGCCAGAAGGAACGCCGGACGTATGCCTGCGCGGTGTGCGGCAAGCGTGGCCAGCCGCACCGCGTCTTCGGCGGTGATGCCGGTTTTCTCCAAATAAAAGAGTTGAGTTTTTAACGTCGCTATGTCATTCTGCTTTGATTTCAGCAATTGCTGGAACAGGGCCTCTTTGCCGCGGGTCAGGCGCAAGATCTCGTCTTTCTCCTGTTTTTTCTGCGCAAGAAACCGGCGCTCAACCTCCTGCAGGGCCTTCAGATTCTGTTGTTCTTCCTGAAAACCGTCCAATTCTGTCTTTTCTTTTTCGCGCGACTGGCGATCATCCTTAAACACAAACATCGCGTCCTGCACACCCCCTTGCACCTCCTCCATATCGTGAAGAGAGCCGAAGAATTCCGACAGCGAATTATTTTTTAAAAGAATCGTGAGCGGATTTTCCTGATCGTAGGTCGCAAAGAGAAACAGGTTGCTTGCCAGTGCCGCACGGCTTTTCTGGATCTTTTGCGAGAGAACCCCGATCGTAGCAATCTTATCCTGAATGTCAAGACTGGTCTGGCGTATGACGAGCGTCAAGCGCCGTATCTCCAGCTGCCGACGCTGGATTTCCGTATCCAACGATTTTACCTCGCCCACAAGCGTGCGAGTCTCGCCTTGAGTCTTTTGCAAATCCTGATCCAGCCCATCAGCCTCCTGCTGAAGCTTGGCAAGCTGCGCCTCAAGTTCCACGCGATTCTGACCAGAAGGAGTATCTGCAGATGCGGGGGCAACAAAAATGACCCCTGATGAGACAAAAAGAAAAATAAAAAAAAGGGTGGGGGAATTTCCCGGCGTAATCCCCTGATCATGCGCTGGCCTCATAAAAAATACGCTATTCCTCTTCGGGCTCCACGGCTTCTTTTGTTTTCTCCTCTATCTTGGTCTCGCGTTCAGTCTTGACCGCCTTGAGATCCCCGACGACCTCATGGAGGGAAGCAATCTCCTCCTCGGAGCGAGGAGCTTCAACGATCGCCACCGTGTCGTGAGAATCCGCAATGATCTTTACGCGGGCGTCGTGCGCTACGTCTTTTATGCTGATCCGCGCATTCAAAGACCCAAGCAGGACAAGATCCGCACGCAACTCGTGCGGCAAATCCTGGGGAAGCGCCTCCACGTCCACTTCCCGCATCACTCTGACAAGAATTCCTCCCTCGTTTTTCACCGCGGGCGACTCTCCAAAAAATACGATGGGCACGCTTACCCGGAGCGCTTTATCCATGCGCACCGCGTAGAAATCCGCATGCATCGGGCGATCCCGCAGAGGATCGCGCATGATATCGTGAATCAGTACCGTGTGAGTGCCGGTCCCCAGATTGAGCTTCAAAAGCGTTGACTCCCCCGCCTCTCGGTACGCTCTTTCAAAATCCCTCTCCAACAGCGTAATGGATTGGCTGGGGATCCCTTCTCCGTATAAAACCGCCGGCAAGAAGCCACTTTGGCGCAATTTTTTTACGGATTTCCCCAGGATGATTCTCGGTTGTGCTTTCAATTCCTGCATATATATAA
>CAYXAG010000045.1:1212-5924 GCA_964462235.1 uncultured Candidatus Saccharibacteria bacterium | reverse complement strand
GCAGTATGACATTATAGATTGGTAATTTTTATAAGAGTAAAAATACTCGTGGTGCCGAGGGCGGGATTTGAACCCGCACACCTTGCGGTACACGGCCCTGAACCGTGCGTGTCTGCCAGTTCCACCACCTCGGCAATGTGAGATGAACAAGTTTTAGAGCATGCCTTCTTAAGGTTCTCTGTAAAGAGATATCGTGTGGAGATCACTATACCATGGGGATGAAGAATATACAAGGGACGGGATTTTTTAGAAAAACACGCGTCTGATCCGGCGGTACCAGCTATGAATATCGTTGAATCTGTCCGCCGGCAGCGAGATTTCAGAGAGAGAGACGCCCTGCATGTCGGGCGGGAGGACATAGAGATAAAGCTGGGTATAGAGAGGGATGGCAGGGATATCGCCTGATGCGATTTCTACGAATGACTTGTATTTTTGCGCGCGCACGGAAGGGTCAGACGTGCGGCGCGCGTCTTCCAAAATCTGATCGGTTTTTTTGTTGGCGTAGAGAGCCACGTTCAGTCCCGGATCTTTGATTTGGGAAGAATGCCAGAACGCAAACGGATCCGGCTCGTAGCCATATACCTGCCCGAACAGAAGCATTTGAAAGTTGCGGGGCCTGATGGCGGAGGCCTCAAGCTCGGAGATGGTTTTCTGCTGTATCGTAACGTCTAGGCCCACGTCTCGGAACATGGTTTTGATGGTTTCCGCCGCCCGGACAAGCTCGGGCCAGTCCGAGGTGGCAAGAGCGAGATGGAATTCTTCTGTGCCGGTTTTCCCTTTGTCTTTGGTCTGCTTCCGGCGGATGCCGTCAGGCCCGGTTTTCCATCCGGCGCTGTCCAGCAGTTTGCGGGCAGCATCGGGATTGTAGGAGTAGGCGGTAACGTTGCCGGCGATGGCAAGATGGGTGTAGGGCAGGAGTTGATTGATGATGGTTCCGCCGCCGAAGGTGGATGAAGCGGCCAACCTTTCTTTATTGATGGCCAGAGCCAGCGCCTGTCTCACTTTCAGATTTTTGAGTGCCGGTGCCTGCTGGGAATTGAAGAAAAGACTGAATATGCGGGGCATCTGAAGGTATAAGAGGGATATGTTCTGGCGGGGGAGCTCCGAGATGTGATTGGCCGAGACCGGGCCGAAGCCATCCACATCTCCTTTGCGCCATGATGCAATCATGGCGTCCTCGTTTCCGAAAAACCTGAAGGTGATTTTTGACACATACGGTCCGCCCCGATAGTAACGCCAGTTGCGGGTCAGTTCATACCAGGCAAGGGTCCCATCGCCGTTGAGCCGGAAGCCACCCGGCCGATACGGGCCGGATCCGACAGGTTTGATGTTCAGTTCGTGGAGTATCGCCTGTTCCGGGCTGATATTCTGCCAGAGGTGGCGGGGGATGATGCCTTGCGTGAGGTTTTCTATGAAAGGCGCATAGGGAGACCGGAGAGTAAAGCGGATGGTCTGCGCATCTAATTTTTGTACGTCTACGCCCTGCCAGTTGGGCCGAAAAGGACTTTTATATGAAGGATTTTGGATGGTGCGGATGGTGAAAACCACATCATCGGAATTCAAGGGTTTGCCGTCCTGCCAGGCGAGATTTTTTTTCAGGAATACGGTATATGTTTTTCCATCGGTACTGACCTCGTAGTGATTCGCAAGGTCAGCCTCTATTTCGCCTTTGCCGTTATAGGTGAGCAGGCCGGAAAAAACGAGTCGTGCAATGTCGCGGTCCGGATCGTCCGAGGCATACAGCGGATTGATGGCGTGGGGATTGCCGAGGATCCCCTCGGTGTAGGAGCCGCCGACTGCAGGAATTTCGTGCGTGATGCCGGTATATATTCGCCAGCCCAGACCCCAGCCCCCGACAGCGACGCAGAGTCCCAGAAGCAGAAACAAACGTTTTTCCTGACCAGACAAGATATGCGGCAGATACAGAAGCTTGCGAATGGTAACGAGTTTCCAGCGTCTGGCCAGCCGCTTGAGATATGACGGGGTCTCCTGAATCAGGGAAGCGAATCGTTTCATCTGAAGATGGTGCTCATGACCGCCGTTACGAAAAATAGCAGCGCCAAGACGCACGTTGCAATGAGGATGCTCCGTTCCATGCCGCGGCGCGTTCGGTAGAGGCTGCTTTGTCCTCCGAATACCTGGCTCAAGCCTCCGCCTCGCTGCTGGAGCAGGATGAGTACGATGAGCAGGACCGAGATAATGATTTGGGATATGACGAGAAATTGAGACATAAGATTAAATGGTCAAAGAGGATTTTTGGACAAGCTCTAGAAGACCGCGTTCATAAATCCGACAATGAGCGATGTCCACAGCAAGGCGAGAAAATCATGAATGATGAGCTGCGGCACAAGTTTTTGGGCGAGCCAAAGGATCGCGATATTGATGACGATATTGAAGAGGCCGAGGGTCAGCCAGCGCAGAGGGGTCGTGAGCAGGCGCAGCACCGGGCGCACGAAGAAATTGAGGAGTGCCAGGACCAGAGCGTCCAGGACAAGAGACTGTGTTCCTCCGGCAAGTGCGAATCCCGGCACGTATCTTTCGGCCAGCCAAAGAGCCACTCCGTTGAGAATGATCTTGAGAATGAGTCTGGCCAGAAAATTCATGTTATATTACCACGTTTTAATGCCCGAGTATAGGGCGTGTCTGGAAATTCCAGATATGCTCTGGTGGTTGGGTTATGTCGTCTTGCGGAAACCGGTGCCTGCGGGGATGAGGCGCCCGATGATCACGTTTTCTTTCAGGCCCCGGAGGTCGTCTCGTTTGCCGCGGATGGCGGCGTCAATGAGCACGCGCGCGGTTTCCTGGAACGATGCGGCCGAAAGGAAGCTGGAAGTGCTCAACGCGACCCGCGTGATGCCCAGGAGCAGCTGCGCGGCACTTGCCGGGGTCTTGCCGGTACGCATGGCGCGCACGTTGGCTCGGCGGAAATGTTGTTTCTCCACGATTTCTCCTGCCGCAAGCCCGGTCTGGCCGGCGTTTTTGACCCGTACCCTGCTGAACATGGATCGCACGATCACTTCAATGTGCTTGTCGTGAATAGGGGCCCCCTGAAGGGAATAAATTTTCTGCACTTCCTGCACGATGTAGCGCTCCACGGCTTCTTTCCCGGCAGAACGGAACAGTTCCCGCAGATCAGCGTATCCTTCGGAAAGAAAGGTTCCTTTATGTACCTCCGTGCCCGGCTGCACGATGACCGCCGTGGAAAGGGGGACTCTGAATTCGCGCTCTTGGGATGTCGCATCGGGGCGCACCCGCACCACTTTTTCTCTGCCCTGCTCTTCTATCTCCAGAACCTCGCCGTCAACATCACAGAGTGTCGCGTGCCATTTGGGCGGCCGCGCTTCAAAAATTTCCTGTACGCGCGGAAGGCCGGTGGTGATGTCCCCGGCGGAGGCGACTCCTCCGGTGTGGAATGTCCGCATCGTCAGCTGGGTGCCGGGCTCCCCAATGGCTTGTGCTGCGACAATGCCCACGGCTTCTCCAAATTTGATAAGGTGGTTTTTGCCCAGGTCAAATCCGTAGCAGTTTTGGCACACACCCCGCAAGCTGCGGCAGGTGAGCGGAGAGCGCATGACGACGCGCTCCACTTTCTTTTCGTTGATCAGCGCGGCTTCGTCTTGGCCGACGATGGTCCCAGCTTTGAGCACAGTATGTCCGGCAGGGTCTTTGGCATCTTCAAAAAGGATGCGGCTAAAGGCGCGGACTCCCAAGGCCTTGTTGATCTGTTGGGAGTTTGCCAGGGTGATTTCGGTTCCCTTTTTGGGCCGACAATCCGTTTGGGTCACGATGACGTCTTGCGCCACATCCACGAGCCGGCGCGTAAGGTAGCCGGCGGCCGATGTGCGCAGGGCGGTGTCGGCCGTTCCTTTGCGGGCGCCGTGCGTGGAAATGAAATATTCCAACACATTCAATCCTTCTTTGTAAGAGGAAAGCACCGGCAACTCAATGATTTTACCCGCCGGATTTACCACGAGTCCTTTCATGCCGGACATCTGGCGAATTTGCGTCCAGGAGCCGCGCGCCCGTGAGTCCACAATCGTGTAGACGGATCCTTTGGGGTTGAGCGCTTCTGGCACCAGTTTGGTCACCGAGTCCGTGACCCCGGTCCAGATTTCCACGATACGGCTGTAGCGCTCCTGGTCGGTGAGCAACCCTCGCTGGTATTGTTCCATGATGGTCTTTACTTCCTCGCGGGCAGCTGTGATGAGGCCGGATTTTTCAGTCGGGATCCGGAGATCGTCAATACCCCAGGAAAGTCCTGATCGGGTTGCCTGGGTAAAACCGAAATCTTTGATCCGGTTCAGAATGGCGGGTATTTCATCCGCATCGTAGTGCTTGATGATTTTTGCGACCACGTCGGCAAGGTCGCGGTTTTTCAACTGCGCATTCACAAAAGGAAAATCATCGGGCAGTACCCTGTTGAAAAGGATCCTGCCGACCGATGTCTCGGTAAGTTCCCGTCGGGCTTCGGATGTTCCCGGCCCTTTGGGCTTGATGCGTGCTTTGATTTTTGCCTGCAGATCCACAATCCCGAAGTCATGGGCGAGCATCGCGTCCTCTTCCGAGGCAAACAGCTTTCCCTCGCCTTTTTTTTCTTCGCGGATCGTGGTTGCCCAGTAGCATCCCAGGACAATGTCCTGGGTCGGATTCAGAATGGGGTCTCCGGTTGCGGGCTTCAGGAGGTTTTTTGAGGAAAGCATGATCTCGCGCGC
>CAYXAG010000045.1:642-1202 GCA_964462235.1 uncultured Candidatus Saccharibacteria bacterium | reverse complement strand
TGCGCCCCTTGCGTGAGCGGCAGGTGCACGGCCATCTGGTCTCCGTCAAAGTCGGCGTTGAACGCCGGACAGACGAGCGGATGAATCTGGATGGCGTCTCCTTCAATCAGCACCGGCTGAAACGCCTGGATGCCGAGGCGGTGCAGGGTCGGGGCACGGTTGAGCAGCACTTTCCGTCCATCAATGACCTCTTCCAGCGCTGCCCACACCTGCGGGTTTTGATCTTCAATCAGGCGTCCGGCGCCGCGGATGTTGTGGGCGATTTCTTTTTCAATGAGGCGGCGGATGACGAACGGTTTGAAGAGCTCCAGCGCCATTTTTTTCGGGAGGCCGCATTCCCCAAGCTCCAGATCCGGTCCTACGACAATGACCGAGCGGCCGGAATAATCAACGCGTTTGCCCAAAAGATTTTGGCGGAATCGTCCCTGTTTGCCTTTGAGGATGTCTGCCAGAGACTTGAGCGGGCGGCGCTGGATTTGGGAAGATGCCGGTGCGGAGCCGCGGCGGGTGGAATTGTCTATCAGCGCGTCAATCGCTTCCTGAAGCATGCGTTTTTCGTT
>CAYXAG010000045.1:0-632 GCA_964462235.1 uncultured Candidatus Saccharibacteria bacterium | reverse complement strand
AATGACTTCTGGCGCATGGAGCTCAAAGAGGCGCTTGAGCCGATTGTTGCGATTGATGACGCGCCGATAGAGATCATTCAAATCCGAAGTGGCGTATCTTCCGCCGTCCAGCTGCACCATGGGCCGGAGATCCGGCGGGATCACCGGGATCACGGTAAGAAACATCCATTCCGGGCGAAGCCCTGAATGGATCATGGCGCGCACCACGCTCAAGCGCCGCTGGATTTTGCGCGCGATGCCAGGAGCGCTTTTTGCCAGAGACGATTCCAGCTCCTCTTCAAGAGCGGCCAAATTAATACCGTTCAGAAGGTTCCTCACGGATTCGGCTCCGATAGAAGCCTCAAACACTTCTCCGAATTTGCGGCTCATGCGGTGGTATTCCACTTCCGAAAGCACCCGGTAGCGCGCCAGCGCCCGCAATTCTGCCACGGTAATGTCCTTCACCTCTTTAAGCCGCGCGAGTTCCTCTCCGGAGGCGGCTTTTACTTTTTGTTTGAACTCGCTGTCTATTTCTTCCAGGGCCGCCTTGCGCGCATCTTCGTTTACTTTGGTAATAACATATCCGGCAAAGTAGATCACTTTTTCCAGGTCGCTCACCGACATATCCAGAAGCAGGCCGATTTTTGACGGCA
>CAYXAG010000044.1:0-6018 GCA_964462235.1 uncultured Candidatus Saccharibacteria bacterium | reverse complement strand
AGTGCGGCGGTGGTCGCCGTGGCGCCGGAGACGCCGGTACTCCAGGAACCAAAGGTATGAGCGAGAGTCGGCGCAAACGTAAACACACCTTGCCCTCCCGCAAGCAATGTGCCTCCCACGCCAAGGGCGGCTTGCGGACTCGTGGTCCCCACGCCGACGTTGCCGGTGCCCGCAACAATAAAAGCCGGTGAGGACGTGCCCGCATCGCTTACGACAAACGCAGGATTTTGCGTATTCATCTCCACCGAGACCAGGCCCCACGGGCTGGTGCTTGCAATCCCGATGCGACCGCCATTGGTCGTGTCAAAAGACAGGAGAGAGATACCGCTTGTGGATGTCGCCACACTCCAGGCATCTACCGCGTTGGCGGCGATGGTCGTCGTCGCAGGATTGCTGAAGGCAAGCGTTCCCGCATTGAATGTCACGGCATCGCTGGCCGCATCTCCCAGCACGGCGTTGCCGGTAACCGAAAGATTGGTGAGCGTTGTGGTCCCTGATACCGTCAACCCCTCGCGCAACTTCAAATTGTCAGCCGTGATGTTTCCGGCGGCCATGAAGACATTGCCGTTCGTTATATCAATCCCGCCGGATGTAATATGCATGCCGTTGATAATGTCGGGAGCGACCAGCTGATCAATTTTGTTCGTCAGCGTCACCATCTGTGTCGCGGATTCCGTCCGGGCTGACGCATGAGAAAGCGATGAGACCAGATCCGCGATCTCGCTCTCAAAGTGGTCGCGGATCGCTTTATTCATCGTATCTACACTTGCCAAGATATCGGATTTCACCATTGCCAGATCCGCCGGAATAATCACCTCTCTGCGTTCAATGAGTTCGCGAATCGCGGTTTTGGGAACGGCACTGCCGGCCTGAAGCTGCGGCAGACGCACCTGGACACGCGCAACGCGTCTGCCCCGCAATGAGCGCACAATGAGAAGCTGCTCGTCCAGGTCCTGAAGTTCGGCCACCCGGCGGCAGCGAGACACCAAATCACAAATTCCGTTCCCAAACGCATTCACGACCCTATCGTAGATCTCGCCCGTTTTCTTCCCCCATTCGTCGGCTCTACCAATCGTGGACATTACTATGCCGCCCGCCTGTATCGTTGCCTCCGCCACATCGCTCCGGGACGCATCCCACTCATTTTTTGCGGCGCGTCCCATCGCGGCAAACAGACTTACATGCGCCGATTCCTCTGGAGAAACAATATGGCTTTGAGCCATCTGATGAACCACATCAGTCGCAATCCGTGTAGCGGCCATCCCTGCCGCAAACGAAAACGCAACACTCGTTACGATGAATGTCATGTCCCAGGCGATATGTCCAAGCGTTTTTACGGCACTCCTCGCTATCAGACGCCGCAGGGAAACAGCTCGTTTGATTGTTCTGGCAACCGCGTGAAATTTTTGCACGTCTGGGCCAGGGACAACGGCATCAGGAATCGGGAGTTCCAACTTTTCGGAAATCAATGCGCTCGGTCTTGATCCGTATCTGACCTGCTTTGCCATCTCCTCTTGGCGGCGCGAAAGATACGCCTGCACCGCAGAGCGCGTGGTGTACCAGTTCCTCCCGATTTTTTTTGCATGCAATTTCCCTTTCCGGACGAGCAGACTTAAGTACTCCTGTGAGTAGGGAGTGCCATTGGCCACTTTCCCAAGCGGGCTGTACTCAACTTTTTTCAGAATCTGATCTCCCTGACGAGCAAGATATTTTTCCACGGCAAATCTGGTCGTATACCAGTTCCTACCGATTTTTTTTGCATAAACCTTCTTTTTGCGGACCAGCAGACTTAAGTACTCCTGTGAGTAGGGAGTACTTTTTGCGGCTGTCGCCAGAGAGATAAATTCTGGTTTTTCCTTTCGCAAATCTTTCTTCATCGGAGCTTTATGCCGATATCTATTTTTTGTCTTTATGTATGAGATTTTTAGGGTTTATCCGATACGATATCGGATAGATGAAAACCACAAATTTATTATATCTTGATGGTGTCAATTTTCTTCTTAATTTTTCTGTGGATAACTTTCGTTGCGGTCTATCATTAAAATAAGGATAATATGGTGGTCAGGAAGCCATTTGAGAAAATAATTATCAAAGAATACTAAACTTGCATAAAATAAACTCTTTTGTTATCAAGGTTTATAGAGTCAAGCGAAGTCAAAACTCCTTACTCCGACAGAGACAAAAAGGCCTTATCTAAAAGAAAAAGCGCTTGACAGCTTTTCAAATCGGGACGATTTGTAAAATGAGATCACCCCTCATGGACAGACGATATCTTTCTATTAAAGAAGCCGCGAAAATAATTGGCGTAACACCCCTCACGCTTCGGAATTGGGATAAAAGAGGTGTACTGACTTCGTATCGGAATCCTGCCAATAATTACCGAGTCTACCGTTCAGATCAGATAGAACTATTTCTCCGAAAAATTGAGAACTCAAAAAATAAAAAAAACGGGAGACGAATTGACATCTCTATCGTATAGCGATATACTGCCAATGTTCTTTGATGCACCGCGTGATCGGGCCATAAAGTGCTGCAGGCGCCCTCATGGTCAGGAAAGTCCGGACACCGCAGCGAAATGCCGAAATGCATTTTCGCTGGAGCGATAGCGGCTAACGGCCGTCATAGTTTGTAACAATACGAACGAACGGGACAGTGTCACAGAGACCATACCGCGGACGTCATCAGTTCCGGTTAAAAGCCGGAAACGATGATTGCGCAAGGGTGAAAAGAGTGAGGTAAGAGCTCACACTATGCGCTGGCAACAACGCATAACGAAAAACTCCTATCCGGTGCAAGGAATCGTGCGGCGATCGCGCCGCGCGAATGCCGCAAGAACCGCCCGAGCAATCGGCGGTCCAGACAGATGATCACTCCCCTTATGATCAGGGGATACAGAATCCGGCTTACAGGCGCGTCAAAGAATACGATAACCCCGGCTTAAAAGCCGGGGTTATGCCCTTGTATATTTTTATTGACGGGAGAAGAGACTCTCCTGCTCCTGGTCCAACGCTTCATTGACCAGCCGGTCCGCATCACGATTTTGCTCGCGGGGCACGTGCGTAAATGCGACACTCCCAAAATCCATTTTCAGATTCCAGATTTTTATAAAGGGGGCGAAGAGACGCTCTTCTTCAATTTTATATTTCCCGGAAAGTTGGCGCGCCACCAACTCGCTATCCATATGTACCGTGACACTTGTTTTCTTGCTTCTCTCTCCTCCCAAGAGCGCTTTTATTTTCTGAAGCGCAAATACGACTGCGGCGTATTCCGCTTCATTATTGGTGACTATCCCGATCGCCCTCCCATAACTTTTGATGAGCGAGCCGGACCCGTCGCGTACGACCACGCCGATGGCACCGCGTCCGGGATTCCCGCGCGATCCGCCGTCCGTATATACGATAATGTTCTTTTTGGTCTTCATCTTTCCAATACCTTGATCGCAGGAAGTATTTTACCCGACAGGAACTCCAGCATGGCTCCCCCGCCGGTTGAGATGTGACTAAATCCGGCTCGCCTGTGAAGACGGCGCAATGAGGCAAGAGTATCGCCTCCACCCACCACGCTGAATGCGCGCGATTTCAGCAAGGCCTCGGCAACGGCCCGGGTTCCTGCCCCGCAAGCAGAAACTTCCGTCAGTCCCATGGGTCCGTTCCAGACGACTGTTTTGGATGCATGAATGATGTCGGCGAATGCACGGCGCGTAGCCGGGCCGATATCCACAATATACTGGTCCGGACGAACACCTCCGATATCTTTTATTTCGTAATCAGCAGGCGATTGAAGCGAGCTGGTGACAATAACATCCGTCGGAAGATATAAATTCTTACGCGCGAATAGTCGGGGCGGCACGGTGATGTCGGTGTCGGCCAACGATCTGCCGATCTTCATGCCCTTGACGAAAAAAATGGTGTTTGCCAAAGCGCCTCCGACGAGAACCGCGTCCGCGTCTGTCAGAAACCGGCGGATGAGCGGAAGCTTTGTTTCTATTTTAGCGCCGCCCAAGACAGCCGCCAGGGGGCGATGGGGATGACGGATAACGCGCCCCAGGGCCGCTATCTCATGGCTAAGATGCAGCCCCGCGTATGAGGGCATCATACGCGCCAGCGCCACCATGGAAGCATGGGGCCGATGGCAATTTGCAAATGCCTCGTTGATGTAAAAATCTCCCCATGTCGCCAGGCGCCCGGCAAATGACTGGCTGTTTTTCTCCTCGCCCGGCCAAAACCGGATATTCTCAAAAAGCAGCATATCATCTGTACTGTCAAACCGTGTCCGTGCCTCCCGAGAAAACGGATCGGCGATAAGGCGGACCCGGCGCCTCAATCGCCGCTGGAGCACTCCTCCGACAGGTACCAACGAAAGAGCAGAATCAATTTTGCCTCCCGGCCTCCCCCGATGGCTAACCAGACGGATGCGTGCGCCGCTCGCCATAAGAGACCGCAGTGTTTCCTCATGAGCCCGAATCCGGGTATCATCCTCCACGCGGCCATTGACGAGGCCAACGTCAAAATCCGCGCGCACGATCACCCGCGCGCCCGGGCCGATAGCGGCATGCGACATGGTCCGAAGAGCCCCCATGACTTCACTTTATAATAGATCTTCTGCACAATAATCCTTCTCCTGCAACTTCGCTACGAAAATTATTGTGCAGTAAATCTATTTTCCCTATAATAGCATCATATGCCAAAAAAGAACATCGTCATCCTGGGGGCAGGATTTGGCGGAATAACCGCCGCCCTCACGCTCGCAAAAGGACTAGGCGAAAGGTCGGATGAATATGAAATCATCCTGGTGGACCGCCATCAACACCAGCTCTATACGCCCGCGCTCTACGAGATTGCCGCCATCCCCAGACAGAGTGTCTCCACGGATACGCTTAAAAACTCAATTCTCATTCCCCTCTCCGATATTATTACAGGGAAAGCCATACGATTTCTTGCCGACGAATTCATCGGCCTGAAGCCCGCTGACAAACGCATCCTTCTGCGATCTTCCGGGGAGGTTGCGTATGAATTTTGCGTCTTTGCACTCGGCTCCGAGACAAATTATTTTGACATTCCCGGACTCAACACCTACGGCTATCCCCTAAAAACATTTAATGACGCGCTGCGCCTGCGCAATGCCATGGAGGAACTCGCAAAAAAAGAAGGGAGCGGCGAGGTCATCATCGGAGGAGCCGGACCCAGCGGCGTGGAGATCGCGGCCGAGTTCATCAATTTTTTCTGCGCCATTGAGGCAAGCATGGGTCCAGGTGAGAAGATATGCCGGACGCGCTTGACACTCGTGGAGGCATCGGCCGAAATTCTCCCAGGGTTTGGGCCATGGATCGTGAGGCGAGCGAGAAACCGCCTCAAAGACCTGGGCATCCGTATCCGCACCGCAACCAAAATTCAATCCGTAGATCAAAACCATATCCTCTACCAGGACGGCGCCCGCGAACCATACGACATCCTCGTCTGGACTGGCGGCGTAAAGGCGCCCGCGATCCTTTCCTCCACGGGTCTCGTCCTTGCCGACAAAGGTTCTCTGATGGCCAACGATTATCTGGAGGCAGCGGGCGGCAACGGCTTTGTATTCTCCATCGGCGACAATGCGGCTTTAAGCGACCATCTGGCCGGCAAGCCGCTCCCCGGCAACATACCCGTGGCCGAGGCCGAGGCGAGAGTTGCGGCCAAAAATATCCTTGCGGCCATAAAGGGCCGCCCAAAACAAAAATTTATTCCCCGCGATGCGTATCCTTTTGTGCTGGCGCTGGGACGCAAGTACGCACTTGCGGATCTTGCGCACGTGCATATCAGCGGGTTGCCCGGATGGTGCGTAAAACAACTTGTGGAATTGCGCTATCTCGTATCCATATTGCCGCTTCGGCGTGCGCTACAGATCTGGCGCCTGGGCATACGCATCTACAGCGCTAACGATTAGAAAAATGTTTTTCTTCGGCAAGCCGAGCGATCTTCCCTAATTCTTCGGCCCGCAGACTGGCGCCCCCCACCAACGCCCCCTCCATATTGCCATCTG
>CAYXAG010000043.1:0-6098 GCA_964462235.1 uncultured Candidatus Saccharibacteria bacterium | reverse complement strand
GGCACTTTCGGGTCTTACGAGACCTCGAACCAAGCAACCGCCGCCTCCCATTGTCAAAAAAGTGCGCACAACGCTTCAATTTCTTACATCCATACTCAACATTTATCTCCAATTATACAGGCGCTCCTGCAACACAACCCGGTGCGGACTGTCGCGCTCCAGCCACGACACGGTAGCAATCACATCCATTTGGTCCTGACTCGGAATGCAGGGGTCCGGCGGGCAGGGCGTAGGGGCCAGCGGCGGCGTTATGATATCCATCCTGCGCACAAACGGGGTCTCCGAGCCGCCCGAGTACCCGTATCGGCCGGTGGAAGAATCAAAACGGATTTTCGTCCCCGCATCGGTGTCCAGACGCGGAAAAGGCATATCCGGGTGAATCCCGCACGGAGCCGTCACCGTACGGTCAGTGTCAATACTCACTTCCCGAGGTGTTGCGCTGATCGCCTGCCCAGGCGGCTCACCCGGGTCGTGATTCCAGACGAGTAAGCCGCCCTCTGAAGCGCACAGGATATTGTTATCGCGCACGAGGCGCACCAGCTCAATTCCTTCCTGGGCCAGGTGTGCTGCAACGAGCTTATTTTGCGAGAACGAAAAATCAACCAGACCCTTGGTAACAAGAGAAACAGGCCCTACCAGAGCCGCCAGTATAAGCGCAAGCGCTACCAGCGTCTCCACCAGAGTAAACCCATTTTTGATGGGCAGAAAGAATGTTGTAGCCCTGTGAGGCAAGATCATATTAGAACTAATTTCAATAATCCGTATTCTACTGCAAATCTTGAATTTCGGCTGCAAACCATTCAGGTCTCGTCGGGTTACTATCCAGTAGCCCTCCTCAACCTTCATGGTTTTCGCTCGAAATTCAAGATTTTCGTAACGAAAGAGATTATTGAAATGAGTTCTATTGTATGCTGATCTGTCCGCTTGTCCGCACCGTGATCGTGCGCTGGATTTTTCCTGACGGGGGCGACAGCTGAATTTCCAGCCTGTCGCCCAGCGTCCCGCCCGCATCATCGGTAAAAGTCGTAGCGGCTTCGGGTGCTGCAAACATGATGTCCACCACGCTTTGGGCATGAGACGTCGTGTCAACGTATGAAGTAAGCGACCGGATCTTCACCCCGCCTTGCATCATATAATCTCCGGCAAGATCTCCGGGGCGCACAAGAATGTCTCCGGCATCATAGATGCCATTTGCATTCATATCGGCAAACATAAAGTAGTCGCCCGAATTGATCCTTGCCTGCACGCCGACGGCAGGAGGAACGTCGCCAGGAGTAATGCTCGCCACTGCAAGCGACATATTCTGCGCGCGGCGGATGACCAGCGCCAGCTCCTGCCCGGAACGGGCCGTATCCGTGCGCTCGTGCACACCGGAAAAACTGACCAGTACCATGCCGCTCACCAGTGTGACGATGGCAAAGACCACCAGCATTTCCACGATCGTGAACCCGCGCCCATCAAAAAATAAACCTTGTGGCAACCTCACACATTTTATTATATCCCTTCTTGTCAAAATAAAAAGCTCCCCGGAAGACCGAACAGGGCAAAGAAATACGGGGTAAAAAAATACGCGGTCAAAGCGCCCATAAGGATAAAAGGCCCAAAAGGAAGATGGCTTTTTAAGCCTGCTTTGCGCGCAATAAGAAGCGGGATCGCAACAATGGCCCCCAACCAAAACGCAAAAAGCAGGGCCATAAACGACACGGGCAAACCCACGAGCAACGAGGTTGCAAAAATTAGTTTGGCATCCCCCAGTCCCATCCACCGGCCAGCCGAGAAAAACCAGAGGCACGTAAAAAAGAGAGAAAAAGCAACGGCCGCGATGAGATCGGAAAGAAGGGTGCGGCGCGCAAGCGCTGCTGCGAGCCCGACGAGGGCAAGCACAACGGTAGCGCTGTCCGGGATGATTTGAAAACGAAAATCCGCGACGAGAATAACAATCGCGGCGGCGATCACGCCGTACGCCCCGGCCAGAACACCGAGCCGTGTTGCATCCATCGCGGCCGCATCGGGCACGAGCGCCCATGCGGCCGCGGCGTACAGAATCCCGCATCCCAGTTCCACAGCCGGATACTGCCACGAAAGGGCGGTGCTGCAATGGCGGCACCGCCCTTTTTGTATGACGAAACTTACGACCGGTATGAGCTCTCCGGGCCAGAGCCCGACACCGCATGTCGGACATCGCGATCTGCCGCCTATTGACTCCCTACCGATACTCCGCAGAATCACGACATTCAGAAAGCTCCCGATCACAAGACCCAGGCCCAAACTCCAAGCGACCAACACGGTTTTTACGGCGTTGTATCGTAGATCGGATCCGTGCCTATAAATCCGCCTTTTGCATCAGCAGCCGCGTAACACCCGGCTGCTTTCGTGGAATCGCAATCCACATCCGATTTCAACGCAACATTACCCGCATCTTCCAGGGTTGCGCCCAGATGATACACTTTTGTGGGCGCGGCCGGAGTGCCATACAAATAGCATTTCAGCGCGGTAGCGGTAGAATCCGGATCCAAAGGTATCCCGGGGATATAACGATTGCTTACCAATAACTCCAGGCCGTTCTCATGCGTAGCATCGCACGTGCCGGTTGCGGGCGGATACACATTGCCCTGGCCGTCAAAGTAAAGCTCAAGCGCGGTCCGCAGGGATGCGATATCTGCAACGCGCCGCGCATCTCGGGATTTTCTCCGGGCGCTTGACAAGCTCGCAAATACCACGCTTGCCAAGAGCGCGATGATGGCAATGACCACGAGAAGCTCAATTAAGGTAAAACCCTTTGTTAATTTGTTTCCTCTATAAGACATAATTTATGATTAGCAGGCCAGCCTTGTTCGCGATAGTCATCGGTGACCCAATCTGTTAAGGAGTTACGTCGTATATCCTGTTGGTAGCGTCAGCAGTCCCGTCAAATCCGCCCTTGTCATCGGCAGCAGTGTAGCATTTGTTGGCAGTCGTAGAATCGCAATCCTTGTCTCCATTGAACGCGGCATTAGAAACATCCTCCAACTTGGCTCCCAGGTGATACACCGTCGACGGAGCAGGCGTCCCATAGTAATAGCAAACAGGAGCAGCGGTTGTGGAGTTCGGATCGCGCGGCACCTGCGGGATATATCCTTTGATGACGAGCTGTTCAAGCCCGTCTGATACTCCCGGAGAAGCCATGTCACAGTTAGTCGTAATCGTGCCGGTTGACGGCGGGTACAGATTGCCGTTAGCATCAAAGTAGAGCTCCAGTGCCAGCTGTATTTGTTTGATGTCTGACAGACGCCGCGCGTCGCGGGATTTAACCCGGGCGCTTGACAACGAAGAAAGCACCACAGAGGCAAGGATGCCGATAATCGCGATGACGACCAATAGCTCAATGAGCGTAAAGCCGGATGCGCGATTCTGCTTCTTAAGAGATAGACTCATATGATTGTATTAAGGATTTAAGAATAAAATTTCGTTGATTGAAAAATAAGCTTGGTTTAATTTGTCGACCTTTTTCATTATAACGATTGCTTGAAAATCTGCAAAATAACTTATCCACATCTTTCCCACTCTCCATACATCTACACCGACCCTGCCAGATTATAGAGCGGGATCATGACTGATGCGACCAATGCCCCGATTCCCGCTCCTAAAAAAATGATAAGCGCCGGCTCGATTAAAGCCAAGATGTTTTCCAGGACAGAGTCCACGTCGCGCTGGTAAAACTTGCTGACGCTTGCCAGAATCCTGTCCAACTGTCCGGAGGCCTCCCCGATCCTGATCATTTGCGTCACCAATGAAGGAATCTCCGGGGTTTGCTCAAATGCGGCCGAAATCGTGCCTCCGCCCTTGACCGATTCAATCGCGCGGCTAATCGCCTGCCGATAAACGGTATTGCCTACGACATCGCCCGTGATGGTCAGCGCCCGCACAATGGGAATGCCACCGATAATAAGGGTCTGGAGATTGTCCGTGAGCCGCGCCATATAGAGCTTGCGGTACAGGCCCCCGAAAATCGGCAGAGACAGCTGGAGCCGGTCAAAAAACGCTTTCCCCCGGGGGGTCCCGACCCACCGCCACACCAGCACCACCCCGCCGATAAGGCCGATGAGAAGCTCAAGGCCCCATTGGCGCAGGAAGAGCGAAAGATAGATTACGACCTGGGTGTAGATCGGAACGGCTTGCCCGGTTTCCTCAAAGATGCTGATGAGACGCGGAAACACCACAACCAGCATGACGACCAGCACCCCAAAGAATGCGCACAGGACAAACGCGGGATAGATCATCGCATTGCGGGCTTTGGAGGTGAGATAATAGGAGCGCTCCAAGTAATCGGCAAGATAGGTAAAAATGCTCTCCAGGCGCCCGGACTCCTCGCCGGAACGCACCAAATTGATGTGAAAAGACGAGAAAACCTGCGGGTGCTTGGCCAGGGCCTGGGAGAGCGCAAGCCCGCCCGCAACATCGTCCAGGATTGTGGCGATGATGCGCTTAAATACGGGCTTGTCAGCCTCGCTTACCAAAGTTTTGAGCGCGGCTGCCACCGGCACCCGCGCCTCAAAAAGAGTTGAGAGCTGGCGGGAGAAGATCACGACGTCCTTCTGCTTCACTCCGCCGCCAAACGCGATGCCTTTGAGCAGGAAAGACCGCTCGCGGACCTCACGGATCGCGATGACGGTCAGGCCGTTACGCTGCAGAAGATCAACTGCCGCCCCTTCAGAAGAGGTGTCAATGGTGCCGGAGCGCACTTCGCCCTCCTTGGTGCGCGCGCGATATTGAAATGTGGCCACGCGTAGGGTCGGCTGCCCGCGAATCGCACCCGGAATAAATCTCCGGATGCCATTCTGGGGCGCCCATTCGTTATTTCAAGAAAGAGTGCAGACTGTCCGGATTCAAGGAGTAGAGCATGGCACTCTCCATGCTGATCTCGCCCCGCCGCACCAGATCCGCAAGCGATCGATTCAAGCTGATCATGCCGGCGTCAAAACTCGTGTCAATCACAAGATCAATCTCGTGCATCTTGCTCTCCCGTATGAGATTGCGCGCCGCCGAATTTGCGATCATCACCTCAACCGCCGGAATCAGCCCGCCGCTGATGCGGGGAATCAGGCGCTGGGAAATAATGCCGATTAAGCTTGCGGCAAGCTGGGTGCGAATCTGATTCTGCTGGCTTGCGGGAAACGTATCAATGATGCGGTCAATGGTCTGGGCGGCATTGTTGGTATGCAGGGTAGACAAGATGAAATGCCCGGTTTCGGCGGCGGTCACCGCCGCGGCCATGGTGTCGGTATCGCGCATCTCTCCGATCATGGCGACATCCACGTCTTCCCGAAACATGCTGCGCAGAGCCCGGGGGAAATCCGCCGTGTCAATGCCGACCTCCCGCTGATCTATCACGGAGCGATCAGATGCGAAAAGATATTCAATCGGATCTTCGATCGTAATGATGTGCTCCGCACGAGTATGATTGATATGGTCAATGCAGGCCGCAAGGGTCGTTGACTTTCCGTGGCCCGTGGGTCCCACGACGAGAAAAAACCCTTGTTGGCGGGCGGCAAACTCCTCCAGAATCGGCGGCAGATGCAGCTCTTCAAACGTGCGGATCTTGGCCGGAATCAGCCGGAGTGCTGCACCCGCGTACCCCCGCTGATAAAAAACATTCACGCGAAAGCGCGCCCGGTCTCTGAAATTATACGAGAAATCAAGCTCTTTCTCGCGCAAAAAACGCTCCTCCTGCTCATGCGTCAGGAGGGAGACGACAAATTCCCGCGCGCTGTCGGGCGTAAACATCTCTTCTTTCAGGAGCGGCACCAGCTCTCCGTCAATCCGGACCATGGGGTGGCGCCCCACTGCCACGTGGAGATCCGAAGCATTTTCTTTCACCACCAGCGACAGCAAATTTTCAACGGTCTGTTTTGCGTTTGCCATAACTTGCACTATCAAGACTGCAGGAGCGCGCGGACTCGCGCCACTACTTCGCTGGGCGTGAAGTGGGCTTTCACAATATAATCGCTCGCTCCCAGCCCCATCCCCCGCTTCACATCCGATTCCTGCCCGAGATTCGTCAAAAGAATTATCTTGGCTACCAAAGGGACGCCCTCTTTCTTAAGCGCTTCCAACACATC
>CAYXAG010000042.1:0-6148 GCA_964462235.1 uncultured Candidatus Saccharibacteria bacterium | reverse complement strand
AAGCGATAATTTCAGCTTGTTTTACGGAGTTTATGAATTTGGCGGCGAGTTCGAAAGCTGTTTTTGATTGACGAGTTTCCTTTTAGCCGCAACGCGGAAACCACGAGGGCTTGCCCCCGCGTAGTTCAGCAAGAAAGTAACGCAAGAAAAGACCGAGTTTTTGACTCGGTCAGATGAGCTTCCTCAATGCTAAAATTCTGGAAAAAAATTGAGAGAACACCGCCAGCGAAGGCGATTCGTCTCCCACGAGCGCGATACCGATGGGTTTCCCTTCCACATACACGAAAATCTGCGGATCGGGGATGATATTCAGGCGGCGAGCGCAATGAGGGCAAGGAATTCTCCACCCGTATTGCGTAATCGCAAATTCCTTTTTACAATGAAGACATTGTGCAGTCTCTTTCATTTCTGCCTCCTATGACAGGTGCTGGATAGAGTTAAACATATTTTGTGAAGGAGTTCAAGATCCCGCGGAACTTGAATCAAAAAATCTTAACAAGTTGTATGGCGCGAGGATAATTTTGCGGAGGACGTATGGCTTTCAAATCCTTGGTGGTGGATGATGACGCGCAGGATCGCGAATTTGGTCGCGTCCTGCTGGGACGGGCGGGCTTTGAGGTGGAAGTGGCGGCCGATCCTGCGGAAGCGCTCCGAAAAATCCGAGACACCGATGTATCTTTGGTTCTGACCGACTATAATATGCCGGGTGTCAACGGGATAGAGCTTGCGGGCCTGCTGAAGCAAGCAAAGCCCGGGCTGATCGTTGTCTTGTGGAGCGCGGGACGGATTGAGCGCCTGCGTTTTGATGCCGCAAGCGCTGGCATCAGGGGTGTATTTGCAAAAGACGATGTGGCTCTTTTGAACGCCGAGCTATCCGCAATCGCGCGGGAACTGGCTGGCTGACGGCGTGCCTGCCAATGCATGATGGGGTCTTCGGACTCCTTTTCTTTTCGGCCGATTCATGGCTATAATAGAGGCGATATGGCGGGGTCTCCGATTGAAGAAATCAAGGCGCGGCTGGACATCGTGGAATTTATCCAGACGTATGTGCGGCTGCACAAAGCCGGAATGAATTTGCGCGCGATATGCCCTTTTCACGCGGAAAAAACTCCGTCGTTTTTTGTCTCGCCCACGCGTCAGACCTGGCATTGTTTCGGCGGCTGCGGCGAAGGAGGGGATATTTTTAAGTTTGTCATGAAGATAGAGGCATTGGATTTCCCCGAGGCCTTGCGCCTCCTGGCCCGCCGCGCCGGCGTGGTGCTCACGCGCGAAGACCCCCGGATCCGTTCGGAGCGCAATCGCCTATATGACCTGTGCGAGGAGGCGACAAAGATATTTGAAAAAAATCTCCTGCTCACCGAAGCTGCAAAATCGTACGTGAAGCGCCGGGGCATGACGGAAGATACGGTGCGTGGCTTTCGCATCGGGTTTGCGCCGCAAGGCTGGGACGGCCTCTTGACAAAACTTGCGCAGAAAGGATTTACCAGAGACGAAGTCCGGAACGCGGGTCTGGCGGTACGCTCCGAGGACGGGTTGTCGCACTACGACCGTTTCCGTTCAAGGATCATGTTTCCGATCAGCGACGGAAATGGGCGGGTGATCGGATTCGGCGGCAGGATTTTTGAAGAAGTGCGGGACAAAGGGGCGGGAGACAAGAGGCAGGAGGCGGGCAAGACCGAGGCAAAATACATTAACACGCCCCAGACTCTGATTTATGACAAGTCGCGGGTGCTGTACGGATTTGACAAGGCCAAACAGGAGATCCGCAGCCGCGGGGCCGCACTGATCGTGGAAGGATATATGGACTGCGTGATGTCGCATCAGGCCGGAGTAAAACACACGATTGCCGTATCCGGGACCGCGCTGACGATCCCGCAGTTGACGACTGTCAAGCGCCTGTGCGACACGCTGATCTTCTCATTTGATACGGACGCGGCCGGAGAGACGGCCACGCGCCGGTCGCTGGGCCTGGTGGCCGGCTTTGATCTGGACCGCAGAATCGCGGCGATTCCTTCGGGCAAAGATCCGGCGGATGCCGTGCTGGAAAATCCGGCGCACTGGATCGCGGCGGTCAGGGAGGCAAAGCCCGTCGTGGATTTTTATTTTGAAAAGGCGTTTCGGGAGATCAATCCGGAGCGCGCCGAGGGAAAGAAAAAAATTTCCGCGCTTCTCGTCCCCTTTATCGCGGAATTAAACAATGAGGTGGAGAAGGCGCATTGGGTGCGGGAGCTTGCCATGCGGTTCCAAATCGGTGAGGATGCGGTATGGAAGGAGGTGCTGCGCAGGCCCGGGGCCGGAGCGGATCCGGTGGCCCGCGCCGGTGGCGAGGGCAAACCATCAGAGGAGGCGGCTCCTTCCCGGCGCCAGCTTTTGGAGGATCGATTTCTGGCGCTGCTTGCCGTGATGCCGGAAGAAGCACGGACGCGGGGATTGGAAGGACACCAGTTTTCTTTTATATCGCCGCGGCGCCA
The DNA here is from genome assembly GCA_964462235.1 of uncultured Candidatus Saccharibacteria bacterium. Classification (GTDB taxonomy): domain Bacteria; phylum Patescibacteriota; class Minisyncoccia; order Sungbacterales; family HO2-52-23; genus CAYXAG01. Next base: position 3,677 of record CAYXAG010000042.1, on the reverse strand, counting down.
GGAGATTTTTGAACGATTTTCTCAAGGAGTTCCGGCATCCAAAGACCTGGCCCAGGAAGCCGAGGCCTTGCGTCTGCAGGGGGAGATAGTTGCTGATGCGTTTCCGGACGTGGAGAAAGAATTTTTTATCTGCCGAAAGGAGCTTGAAAAGGAATGCATCCGTGAAGCGCTCATCACGCTTGGCGGCCGGATCCGCCAGCAAGAAGCGGCGGGGAGGGGCGAGGAGCTGGGGCCCCTCATGGAAGATTTCCACATGCTTTCGCAGAAATTAAAAATGTTGTCATTGTCATGAAGCCAAAAACCAAACAAACAAAAAAACGCTCCGGTGAGCGCGGTCCCAGTCGCAAAAAAAAGATTTTTTCTCCTGCCGCCAAGGCCCCTGCCGCAAAAAAACTGACCGCCGCAGATATCAGGCGGGAGGTAGAGCAAAAGATAGAGTCGCTTCTCAAGCGCGGGCGGGAGCGAGGATTCGTGACGTATTCGGAGATTCTGTACTGCTTTCCTTCCATTGAGGATGATCTGATGCTTTTGGAGGATCTCTACGAGCGTTTTGAGAAAGAAAGCATTGAGGTCCTGGAGGCGCGGGAATTCATGGGCCCGGAGGGAACGCAGGCCAAAAGTGTCACCGGCCGCAAGAACAAAAAGCAGGAGGACGCCATTGATTTTACGCAGCTGTCCCAGGATTCGGTGCAGATGTATCTGCGCGAAATCGGCAAGGTGTCGCTCCTGAAGGCCGAAGAGGAAAAAGATCTTGCCAGGCGGATTGAGAAGGGCGACGAGGAGGCGCGCAGGCGCCTGACACAGGCCAATCTTCGTCTCGTCGTATCCATTGCCAAGCGCTACGTCGGACGGAGCGCGCATTTGAGTCTCTTGGATCTCATTCAGGAGGGGAACATCGGGCTTTTCAAGGCAGTGGAAAAATTTGATTATCGCCGCGGGTATAAATTTTCCACCTATGCTACGTGGTGGATCAGGCAGGCGATCACACGCGCGCTGGCGGATCAGGCGCGCACGATCCGGATCCCGGTGCACATGGTGGAGACCATTTCCAAATACCAGCAGATGAAGCGCCGCCTCCTGCAGGATTTGGGGCGTGAGCCGCTTGCGGAGGAAATCGCCGCGGAAATGGGGATGGAAATAGAAAAAGTCCGCCACATAGAGAAAATTTCGCAGGACACGGTGTCGCTGGAGTCCCCGGTCGGGGAAGACGACGAGGACTCGGTGCTGGGAGAATTTATTGAGGACGAGCGCACGATTTCGCCCTCGCAGGTGGCGGCGCGCCGGCTGCTTCGGGATCAGCTGATGGGCATTATCCGCGAGCTGACCCCGCGCGAGCAGAAAATACTGGCGATGCGATTCGGTTTGGAAGACGGCATCACCCACACATTGGAAGAAGTGGGGCGCGAGTTTGGCGTCACGCGCGAGCGCATCCGCCAGATTGAAGCAAAAGCTCTGGAGAGGATCAGGGGTCATAGATCGGCAAAAAAACTTGAAGCGTACTGATAGATGCGCTCGCGGGAAAGGGGTCGGGAAAACGGGAGTTTTCCCGCGGTGGAAGCATTGAAACCGCAAGGTTTCAAGGAGCGGCGGCGAGTCCACGTGGTTGAGCCGCCGCGACGCGAGCGCATCCGCCAGATTGAAGCAAAAGCTCTGGAGAGGATCCGGACGCACAAATCTGCCAAGAAACTGGAAGCGTACTGATTCGCTCGCATCTGTGCGCTCCGCTCACGGTTACGATGCTCGCTTGATGATTGCGTGGTAAGCGAATCACTTATCCACAGTGGAGATGATTTGTTTTTGCGGCGGTGATACAATATGAGCACTATGAGTCCGCGGCCTGCACAGAAGGCGACCAAGAAAATCGTCCTCGTGGAAGATGAGGAGATTTTGTCACAGCTTCTTGAGCGCAAGCTGGAGGCAGCCGGATTTTCAGTGGCTTCGGCTCGCGACGGCGCTGCCGGTTTTGAGCTGATCGTAAGCGAGCATCCTGATCTCGTGCTTCTGGATATGGTCCTTCCAGGGATGAACGGATTTGGAGTGCTGGAGAAGATGAAGAGCGCGGGGCTTCTTCCGTCCACGCCCGTACTTATCATTTCCAACTCCGGGGAGCCAATTGAGACCGACCGCGCGATGGAACTGGGCGTGCGCGATTTTCTCATGAAGGTAAATTTCAATCCGCAGGAGGTGCTGGAGCGGGTGAAGGCGATTCTGGAAGTGCAGGAAGCTCGGGGCGCGCCGGTTGCACATGGGGTACAGGGCGGTCTGCCGCCGAGTCCGCAGGGAGTTGTCTTGGTTGTGGAGGACGATATGCTGCTTCAAGATCTTCTGGAGCGCAAATTTCTTCAGGCCGGGTATAGAGTTCTCAAGGCGTTTGACACCGCCGAGGCCCAGCGCGTTTTGGTATCAAACCGTCCGGACGTTATTTTGCTTGATCTCGTGCTGCCGGGCACGGACGGTCTAGTCATGTTGCGGCGGTTTAAAGAGGATCCGGCGATCTCCGGAATTCCGGTGGTGGTGATTTCCAACCTCGGCGAGCAGGAAAAAGTGGAAAAGGGATTGGCGCTGGGCGCGGCGGATTATATCGTCAAAGCGCACTTCTCCCCCGGGGAGATCGTAAAAAAAGTTGAATCGTTGATCCAAAAATTACGGAAATGAAAAGGTATTTTTTCCCTGCGTTGTGCGCGTTGATCGCCGCCGGTTTTGTTTTTTTACTCTCCCAGTATTTCGCGAGGAATTTTTCTCTGGCGCCCGGCCGGAAGCCCGCGAAAGTGTATGTGGTCGGCGTGGTGCAGACGTCGCCCACACTGGATGCCATCTGGGAGAGTTTCCGGACCAAAATGCAGGAGCTGGGCTATCAGGAGGACCGGAACATCATCTATAAACTGGCCCAGGTGGGGGAGGATTATGTCCAAACCAAGAAGAATGTCGCCGCCCTCATGGACCAGCACCTTGATCTCATCTATCCTTTGGGTGGCTTGGCAACGCACGCGGCCAAGGATTTGACGGACGAGCGGGGAATCACGATCCCGATTGTCTTTGGCATCACGGCCGATCCGGTAAGGGCACATCTGGTAGCCGATCTCAAAAGTTCGGGCAATAACCTCACCGGCATTGTTTCAGCAAATGAAATCGTCTCCTCCAAGCGCCTGGAGCTGCTTCTCCAGATGGACCACAAGATCAAGCGGATCATATTTCCCTGGAACGATCCGGTGACCACGGGCATTGAGACATTCCGCAAGACCGCCCGTGCCCTGGGTCTGACGCTGGTGGAAAGAAAAGTATCAAGCGCCGGAGAAATTGACGAGTTTTTAAAATCCTTCCAGTTCCGGACAGGGGACGCGCTTTTCCGCGCGTCGGACAATATCAGCGCCACCCGGGTGGAGATGATGGCGCAGTTGGCGCTGGAGAAACGGATTCCGTTTTCCGGCACCAATGCCTTTGACACGGATGCGGGGGCACTCATGAGCTATGGAGCAAATTATCAGAACATGGGGGCGCAGGCAGCGGTGCTCGCGGACCGGATACTTTCGGGTCAGGCCACTCCGTCGGAGCTTCCCATTGAGCTTCCGACGGAATTTGATCTGGTGGTAAATCTCGGCACTGCGCAGAAAATAGGGGTTGAAGTGCCGCCCGAATTTCAGGCTAAAGCGACCCGCCTGATTCCTTAGAAACTGTCT
>CAYXAG010000041.1:0-6351 GCA_964462235.1 uncultured Candidatus Saccharibacteria bacterium | reverse complement strand
ATTATTTTTAACGATCTATTTTGGTTACGTTTCCCACTAATTACCAAAATTAAAATGGCTTCCGGTGGTATGATCCAGGCGGAAACCGTTTCGTTTCAATGCTACAATAATTTGTCTGGGAGTAAGCGACGACGATTTAGGCATGCGCAACAAGGGAACGGCGGCTACCTATAGAGGGCTTCTTCACGCGGACTGAAGTAATGAGTGGCTCTGCCTCGGAGGGTAGGAGTTCGTGGTGTTTTTTTAGACTTGTAAGATACCCGCCGATGGCGTCTATCGCCATTTTTTTCGCCTCTTCCAAATCCTTGCCATACGTGACACACCCGGGCAACGCGGGCACCGTCACCGTAAACCCGCCTTCGGGCTCCGGCTGAAAAATAATGGTATAACGAAGATGTTCCATATCTCTATTCTACCTCATCGGATCCCTAAATACAACACGTAACTCCCTATCGCCCTTATTCCATACTTATCTCTTACCTACGCCGTCCGTCCCCCTCCTCCCTCGCGATATTGACACTACACATCCCCGGTGTGTATACTTATTTTATGATAATAAAAACTATAGAAAGGGCATACGAGCGCATCAATGTAACCTTGCCAAGCCATACCCTTGAGCTTATTGACCGCGTGGTTGAGAAAGGAGAACGCAGCCGCGTCATTGATACGGCGGTCCTGGAATACATCAAGAAAACAGCTAAAGACAACCTGCGCAAACGCCTGAAGCAAGGAGCGATGCGCAATGCCGCCCATGATCTCGCGCTTGCCGGAGAGTGGTTTTCTCTTGACGAAGAAGCATGGCGAAAAAACAAGAGGTAAAGCGGGGAGAGGTCTATCTGGTCTCATTTGATCCTACGATGGGATTGGAGATCAAAAAAACGCGCCCCGCCGTGGTCATTCAAAACGACATTGCGAACCGCTATAGCCCGGTTACTATTGTCGCGGCCATTACCTCCGGCACAGAGCGGCATCCGCACCCGACCGATGTCTTCATCCACAAAAACGAAGCAGGACTTGCCACAGATTCCTTGGCACTCTTAAATCAAATCCGCACCATTGACCGACAGCGCCTGATCAAGTGCCTTGGCGCCGTATCTCCCAAAACAATGAACGCAATCAATACCGCGCTGGAGATCAGTGTGGGATTGATTGAGGTATAAAAGCCGCATTATCATTATAGTGATGGAATTGTGAAATCCACCGGCGTTTTAGAGGTCAAAATCACTCTCATGGAATCACGCCCGCCTATTTGGCGTACGCTTCTTATCCCCGCTGATTACAATTTCTTTACTCTGCATGTTGCTATCCAAGATGCCTTCGGGTGGGAGGACTCGCACCTTCACCAATTCCATACTGCTGATCCGTACCGGCGAGTAGGAGAGTATCAGCGTATCGGATTCCCTATCCCCGAAATGGAGGATTTGACTGATGGACGAAAAACAAAATTATTTCAATTCCTTCGGAGGCAAAAAGACAAAATGTGGTATGAATACGACTTCGGTGATAGTTGGATTCATGAAATTACCGTGGAAAAAATCCTATCATCGGATCCGAAAATAAAATATCCCCATCTCGTGGATGGTGCCAATGCCTGTCCTCCGGAAGATTGCGGAGGGATCGGCGGATATGAGCATCTTTTGGAGGTTCTGGCAAACCCGAAAGATAAAGAACATCAGGAGATGCTCGAATGGTTGGGAGTTGAATCGCCCGTGGATTTTGATCCGAAATATTTTGATAAAAAAGACATGAAGTTCAGAGATCCGAAAAAAGTGCTGAAGCAATACGAAAAAGGATTTGGAGTGGAGTAGCGCCCCGTTTATATATAACCGCGCGATATTGACTTTATAGATACCCACGGGCAATCCCGTGCGTGGTACCCGAGCTGATACGCGCTGCGGCGCGTAGCGAACGAGCATTCACCCACGCGCAAGCGCGTGGAACTCTGCTTAAGTATTAGAATCTATGATGTACGATCTATTTTAGTTCCCCGAGATCATGTCTCGGGAGTAATCAGTTCACATGACGGCCCTTTGATTTGAAAAGTAGAGGTGAAATATGGCACTGCGACCATGGATCAAGAACGTCCTGTCTTTTGGCGCCGGGTATCTGTTTGGTTCTTACAGGACCCAAAAAAGATACGAACAGCCCAGTAATCAATGGTATGCTGAAATATCCCAATCGTCGTTGAGTGATTTGGGACAGCAGGCTGAAGACCTCCGAGCAGGTTTGATGCTATCTGCGTCCGTTGCTAAGGAAGCTCTTCGTCTGATCCTCACTCCGGCTCTTCAGCAAGAGTTTTCAGAAGCGTTAAGCGAGGCGCGACGCAACTACCTGCGAAAACCAAAAGAACAGTCGCGTCGCGAGATAGTCAACTCATCTATCTCAAAATGGAGAATGAGGGGAATCGAACTAGAAGAGGCCAGACCGATTATGGAAGAAGTGTTTTTCCCAATATGGGATGAGTTCATACGAGGCATGGGCGACGATTTCTTGGATCTCTCCATGCCCTCCACCATTCCAAGTTCCGCGTCAGCTAGCGTCTATGAAGCCGCGGATTTAGTGATTAGATGTGCTGCCCGAATCACTAAAAGAAGCATTGAGGAGGACCCTGAAGACACCCCCGAGATATCGTCCCTTGACTTTGAGATGGTACTTGATAGGTGGAGGATCGAAGGTCGTCCCGAGACCTACACTCGGACACTTCAGATGATGTTGTACGCGTTTCAGTATCCCGGGGCGCTCCGGCAATCAGATAACTGGACGCGTACAACATGGAAGCCAGAAAATGTGCCACAAGAATGGATTGATTGGTCTTTTTTCGTCGTACGGGATAAGAATGGTGGCCTGCCAGAAGAACAAACCATCATAAATGGCCCCGGTTCGGATGAAGAGAAGGCGAAAAAGCTGCGTGAATTTCACGCAAACCGCGTCAACCAAGGGACGTGATCTGCACTCCACAACAACATCGTTTCAGAGAAACAAAGCAGAAAACGATGTCTCATAGTCAGCGACTGACTTCATGAAGTCAGTCGCTTTTTTATTGTATATATAGCCTTTTTCGGTATATTGACTTTTGTTGGCTTGTGAGGTATAATTTATATGCAGCCCTTTGACATGAATAAATAGTCTATCAACCTGCGCTTATGGGAGGCAAACAATGCCAAGAGCGGGATTCGCTATGCCGTCAAATCAGAAGTTGCTGAAGGCTCGGCTGACGATCACAGAACCAAAGTGGAACAGAAATACTCACACATGGGAGGTCACGATCATCGTTGATCTCTCCTATCTGGATGAACCATTTCCCGATGCGCCAATCTTGTTTTTCAAAGACGGAAAGCAGTTGGACGAAGACATCGGGAAAGAACCGATCCTCACCAACAGCCAGGGCCGCGCCACCCGAGATTTTGGAGGGCTTATCCCGGGCAAGTATCGCTTTGAGGCCTTTATCCAAGACACCCTCATCAAAGGGAGTGATACGAAGGAGATAAAAGGGCCCCAAATTGAACTGTCGCTGGGCGAACAAGAAAGTGACGGCGGGAAGTATAAACTCGCGGCCACGGCGATCGCAAAAACCGCAACTGGCGATCCGGTATCCGATGTGCGGGTTCAGTTCTATAAGAACGAACGCGCAGACGGGCCGCCGACTCCCACCGATGACCACGGCAGAACAGAAAAGGGGTTCCTGGATCTCGCGAGAGGTCATTACTCCTTCAAAGCAGTGATTGAGGGTGCAACGACTGCCGCGCGGCAGTCAAAGGAGATCAAAGAGGATAAGTCGGCGCAAAAAGAAGTTGGTGATATCAGTATAGACCGGTTTACAAAATCTCCCGGGGAGCATACTTTCACGGTGCGCGCTCTTGATAAGGAGGATCGGGTGCTAACCAAAGAGCCAGTCTTCCTGCATAATCCGGAGTCTAACCAACCCGTACAGTATATGGGGACGTTGGACGAACGCGGGCTGTTCACGTTCGATCTGGCTCTCAAGGGAGAACGGACCGAGATAAAAGTGACCATTGGCAACAAAAGCAAATCTCACCTCATCTATAGGCGATAAGGAGAAGATCATGTCACCTTTTAGTAGTTGGTTAGGAAAGATGTTCACTGAAGAGCTTCCCGCGGAGGCGGCTGCGTTGACTGGCGCAGGATTGATCAGTTGGGCATTTGGCAGGCGCAAAACAACGCCAACTGGTCCTTATATTGATATCCGCGGGCAGTTGTATGCGGACATCACCAAGATAGAAAATGAGGTGGGAGATAAACTGGCCAATCTTCGCAGGCGACTTGAGGAGGCTAGAAAGGGCCCCAAAAGTGAGCCAATGGCAGAGAACAAAATGGTAAACCTCCTTGCGAAGATTCCTTCGGAATATGAGGCGAGGAAACAGGTGCTGCTCGCACTTGACGCCGCGCCAGATGAAGAATTCACGCAAGCGCTTGCGTTCCTGGAACACGACGCTATTTGGCAATTTCTCGCGCTCATCTGGAAATACGCCCAACCGGCATTCCAGCAGGCCTATAACTTCGCCAAAAAAGCCGCCGAGTACATCTGCGGAACCAAAGTGTGGAGCAATATCGCAGGAGACACGGAACATGATGGACTCGCAAGCAGAATCTGGGCCCGGCTTGACGCCGAAATCCATGAGCACCGAGGCAGATACGATGCCAGCGCCGAGCTTTATGAGGACGATGGATCGTATCGTGCGGATGTACGGGATTGGATGCGGAGGCAGACCGCCACAATGCAGGACGCTCATGAAGAACGGCTTGCGCATGAAGGCGAGGAAACCTATACCACCCGCCGCGGCGATGCTGAAATTAGACATCACCGCAGATTAAGTAAGGGTTGGTGGGTCATTGGCGGCCTGCTCCTTGGATGGCTCATCGTGACAATTATTGTTGCTCTAACGGCTTCACGGTACTAGAAGGGGATGGGTATGCGATACGTTCTGTACGGGCTGCTGCTTATCGGCGGGTTCGGATTCGGTGCCGATTTCCGCAACTGGATACGGACATTTGTAACAGTGGGCATTCCAAATGCGTGGGAAAACAATATAGCTACTAATCGCTGTTATCGGGCGTTCCGGAATGCTCTCTGGATTGCGGTCGCTCTCCCAATCTTGTGGACCATCTTCGCGCTTATCATAGCTCGATACAGCGTTGATGTAGCGCAGTGGTTTATGGTGATGGGAGTGCTTCCGTCGTTCTTTATTTTCGGAAAACTCCTGATCTTGGCTGGTGTGTTCGCCGGCATCGCGGTGGCCATATCGCCATTCCGGGAGGCCACTAGAGAGCGTCTGCAAAAAATCCGCCGAGGCTTTGAGAGGCTGGTTGGTCTTGGCATGTTGTGGGTGCTTTTTGTAGGATTTATCCTCTTCATGGTCGGCCTAGAGGCGAGTTGGTGGGCGCTCACGGCATCTATCTGGGCGATTGTGATTTACGGCATGGCCACCTACGTTTTCAAGTTGCCGGTTACGTGGTTAGAGTCGGTAATGACGAATACGGGTCTCTGGAGCTTTATCGTCATCTTTGCATTGACGATATTGATGATTTTCTCGCCCACCCGAAAATTTGCCGCATCCGCAGGAATCAACCCTGGCAAATTTGTACACGGGGGGGTTGTGGATGTTTCTGCGTTCACAAGCGCGGAGAAAACCGCTCAACGCAGGATTCAGGAGCTATGCGGAGGAAAGGCGATCCAAGACATACTGGATGCTATTGCGAAAGCTCCAACGCCAAAGGCGGTTCGCGAACAGCAGGAGATACTGAAAAAGAGACAACATGAATGTCTCTAAGATCCCTAGTATCAGCGCCGAAGATGACATTCGGCAACAGCGCGGTCAGCCAACAAAATGGTTGACCGCTTTTCTATTTCTTGGTATAATAAACTCATTATGGCAGAATCATTCAAGCAAGAACGACCGAACGAAGAGGATAGCCCCACTCCGTTTATTGACTACATTGAGCAGTTGGGAGAAAAAAATCCCGATGGGAAAAAGGACGCCAAAAAAGAAACTATTATGAAGACAGAACAAGACTCAAATTCGTTTATTGATCTTGTCGAACGGATGGGAGAAGAAGCCCCCGCGAAAGAAAAAAGGGCGGGGGAAAAACGCCGGGAGTGGGCGGCCGGGGCTGCGATCGGCACGAGTGCCGCGGTTGTGGGCCTGGGCATTACTGGCGGCCTGTGGACCATTGAACAGGCCCTGAAATACGCGCTCTTGGGCTGGAAGATAGATGACAAGGGGTGGCCGCGGGTAGACAAGGAGTCGCTTGCTCATTTTGATAAGTGGTACCGCAGGGCTGCGGGCCAAAAAGCCGCCTGATGTTTATGGATCGGGACACGGATGAATTGTT
>CAYXAG010000040.1:0-6357 GCA_964462235.1 uncultured Candidatus Saccharibacteria bacterium | reverse complement strand
GTGGCTTGTCGCCGATTCCGTTATGGAATCCGGAGACGATCTCCTGCCCACCGGACGATTGCGTCCGGTGTATACTCACCAAGGTTTGTTTGATCTTTGGGAGACGCGCCGCGTGGCTGATGTGTCGCTTGATCACGTCTATACCGATTTGTCCCATGATCGGCGGGCCGTGATAGATCATACAAAGCAGAAGTTGAGGATCCGCCTGTCCGCATCCCAGGATTTTACTCACTGCGTGGTCTATACGCGCCAGAGAGAAAAATTCATCTGCCTGGAGCATCAGACCTGCTCCGCGGACGCCGTCAATCTCTCCGAGAAAGGATATACGGATGCCGCACATCTGATTGTTCTTGGTCCCGGCAATGTCCATCACGGATTCGTGGAGTATGCCGTAGAGCATATCGCGTAAGAGAAGCGCGGTAAAAAGGTCTTTTTCAGGAGGTAGTGTGAGTATACCGACATTGGTTTGTGTTGATGGGATGGCCCTGCATGGAAAAACAACCATCGCTCGCGCGCTGGCAAGAGAACTGGGTTGGTACCATCAGGATGTTGACGAGTTGAGAATCAGGGTTTGGGGCTGGGCCAATATGCCCCGTCCAGATCCCTCGCTCGTTGATCTGGGGCCGCTTCTTGTGGGCGACCAGAAAGAGCGCAAGGCCCAGGGATATATGCTTCTGGGCATGGCCGAGGGATTTTTGGAAGCCGGAGAGTCAATTATCCTTTCGGCGATGCTTGGCGAAGCAGCGCTCTATCATCGCCTTCAGGGACTTGTTTTTAGAATACGCGCCGACCTCAAATTTATCTGGTGCGCTCCCAGCGCCATGACCCGGAAAGAGTTTGAGCGGCGCAGTGCCGCCAATCCGTTTGTCTATGGAGTGGGATATAATGTCCGGCTCCTTTCCACGTACGAACAGTATCTCTGGGCAGTGGAACGGTATCAGGAAGTTCAAGGCCCGCATCTCACATTGGACACCTCGCGGCCGATTGATGAGTGTGTGGCAATGGCGCTCCGTTATATCCGTTCTATCCGCGTGTAAGGTCAACAAAGCATCTCAAGCCCGGCTTCACAGTCGGGTTTTTTTCATGTAAAGTATCGGGTATGGACACAAAGGAATTTGCTTTGGGACTGGCTCGCCGCGCCGGCGCTCTCATCAGACAAAACTTCATGCTGGGCATGAAGAAAGAATGGAAAGAGGATGATTCGCCCGTCACCCGGACGGATGTGGCGATAAATCAGATGGTGATTGACGCGGTCACAAAAGAATTTCCCGGCCACGACATTCTTGCCGAGGAGGGGAGTAATTTTTCCGGCACGAGCGAATATGTATGGGTGTGCGATCCGGTAGACGGGACGATCCCATTTTCTCACGGCATCCCGACCTGCGTTTTTTCATTGGCGCTTACCCGTGACGGCGCGCCGATTCTGGGGGTGATATACGATCCTTTTATGGACCGCATGTTTTTTGCCCAAAAAGGCGGAGGCGCCTTTTTGAACGGCAAAAAAATTTCCGTGTCTGGAGCGCGCGTATTGCAAAACTCCCTCTTCGGGTTGAGTTCCCGGAAGGGCAGTGCTATTGATTTGTCCGGGCTCAAAGAGGCGTTGGAGGAGAAACACGCGCGCATCATAGACATCTGTTCCATTACCTACATGGCCGCATTGGTTGCAAGCGGAGAATTTTGCGGCACTCTTTTTTGCGGCACTAAGTCGCATGACACCGCCGCCGTCAAGGTGATCGTTGAGGAGGCCGGAGGAAAAGCCACGGATCTTTTCGGGAACGAGCAGAGATACGACCGAGATATCAAGGGACATATCATTTCAAACGGAATTCTGCATGAAGAACTGGTGCGGGCGGTGCGCGCTATTTTGAAATAGAACTCATTTCATAATTCGTTTTCGGCAAAATTTGCGTACGCCGTGATCGTGGCTATGAGTCAAATCAAAGGTATTGCCGTGGATTTGGAAGGAACAGTGGTAGACGTGGAGCGCGCCCATTTTGAGGGACATTGCGCTGCGGCCGCGGAGTTCGGCCTCGTCCTGACCGTTGAGGAGGCCATAACCGCGCTCCCTCACTTTATCGGGGGGCCGGATGAGAAAGTATGCGAAGAAATACGGGATCTTCTGCCCGCTCGCGGCCGGAGCGCTTGCGTAGAAGATATTCTGGCGCGAGACAAGTTTCATTATTTAAGGCTGCTTCCAGAAATTCCGATTGAGTGTCGTCCCGGGTTCATGGAGGCGTATCATGGTATGCGCGACCTCGGGCTTACCATTGCCACCGGCTCCCTGACGCCCATGAGTCAGGCTGCAGTGCTCCTGGAGCGATCCGGTCTGATGAAAGTTTTGGGAAGGAGCAACATTGTTCTTCGGGAAGACGTAAAGAATCCAAAGCCGGCGCCGGACGTATTCCTGCGCACCGCCCAGATCATGGGCATTGATCCGTCAGAGCAGATCGTGTTTGAAGATTCGCCTCGGGGGATCCGCGCCGCGCTTTCTGCGGGATCCCGGGCAGTCGGCATGCCGGTTATCATTCGTCCGCAAAGTGTGGCCGCGTTGGTGGAGGCCGGCGCTTCCATGGTTTTCTTTGACTGGCGGGAGATCAATGTTCCGGCTCTGATCCAAAATATGAGCCGATAGGAGTGGCTTTTCATGTTTTGACTTTTTCTTTGTCTGTTTGTATGATGCTCGGTGCATGAAAATGTCATGCATCTCGTTCATTGACACTGTCTCATTTTAGAGAGGTGCCCCATGCGGGAACCATCGCACGATCGGTTTGTCCATGTTGTTTTTGGTTTGAGCGGGGCAGGCAAGTCAACCGTCTGTCATGCGCTCCGACATCCCAATCGGATGAACCCGCACCGATTGGATGCTTCGGTTGACGATACTCGCCTGAGGTATTATGGGAAAAAGATCGGGCTTCAGGAAGGGAAAGCCTGTGAGGAGCGGGTCCGCCTGCTCTACGATGTCTGCACGCCCTTTGAGAATGCGTATGCCTATACGCTCATGTTTCAGGACATTGAGCGGGCATTGATTCTGGGCGAGGCGGACAGCGTGTTATTGGAAGGGAATCTGCGGACACCGGAGAATTACCTGTCTTTGACCGCGACGATCGGACGCGCGCAAGATGCTCTGCGGGAAATTGAGCGGCAGACCGCAGAGTGTTACGGCCTGCCGCCTCCGGATCGTCCCGTATCTGTGCGTCTCCGGGCCGTGCTCGTTTTCTGCGACTGCAAGACTATTTTGCGCAGACGAGCGGCGCGGCCCTACGAGGATCAAGACAAAAATTTCCGGTCTTTTGCGCGCCAAGCGCTCACGTTTCAATTTCCGGATTTCCCGTTTTTTGGGGTGAACACTTCGGATGAAAGTCCGGAAGCGGGAGAGAAGCGGCTTGCGGAGATCATTGATTTTTTTGCGGATCGTGAGCCGGATGCCCGCCTGCTGATCGCGCGGGAGAATGAGGCAAGGGCATCTGTTGCGGCCATGCAGGAAGAAATCCGAGGCATGGCAGATAACGGTAGATAAATGGCCCTCTTTTGAAGGAGAAGAATGATGGCGGCAGACGAGACGATTCTGATAACCGGCGGCATGGGGTTTATCGGTTTGCATTTGGCGGAAGTGTTTTTTAGAGAGGGATTCAAGGTGGTGGTTTTGGACCGTGCTGAAAGAAATCCGGGTCTGCCCGATTCTGTCCGGCATATCCGGGGAAGTGTCACGGATAAAGACACGTGGTTTATGGCCCTTGCTGGAGTGGATACAGTTATTCATCTGGCGGCATATATGGGTCGGGCCGTTGACCACAGCAATTATCTCTCGGTGAATGCCGCCGGCACCGCGTTCATGTACGAGGTGATCGCGGAACACAAACTGCCGGTGAAAAAGGTCATTGTGGCCTCGTCCCAAGAGGTCTACGGCGAAGGCAGGTATCGGTGTGAGGAGCACGGCATCTTCTATCCGGAGCGGAGGAAACGCGAAGATCTCGTCGCAGGCAAATGGGACGTACGCTGTCCCGCATGCGGCATGTATGCCTATCTCCTTCTTTCCGAAGAAGACGACAAGTTAAACGCCGTCTCCATGTACGGCGTATCCAAGATAGCCGCGGATCATACGGCGCGGCTCTTGGGGGACCATTATGAGATTCCTACCATAGTTGTAAGGAACTCGTTGGTCATCGGCGCCCATCCCCTCATGACGCAGTTGTATCCGGGCTCTGCTCTGCCCTACTGTGCAGCCCAGACGCTCAAGAACGAGCCCATGGAGATTCCCGAGGACGGACAGCAGCTGCGGGACATGATTACGATTAGCGATCTTGGTGCGGCGTATCGCGTATTGGTTCGTGATACGCGCGCCATGTGTGGGGCAGTCAATGTGTGCGGTGAGACGATATCCTTGACCGCGCTTGGCGAGACGATATGTCGTATCGCGGGCGTTTCGTTCCGGCCGGTATACGTACCTGCCTTGCGTCCGTGGCGGTCTCGGCATTGGATGATGTCGCGCAGGAAGATAACTGGAGAATTTGGCTGGCAGCCGCTCCAAACCATTGAAGACGGAGTGGAAGAGTATCTGGCGCTGGCTCGAACAATGCTTTAGAAGAAAACCGCGCGCGATAAAATATATCAATCACATTTTCCGCCATGCGCATGCGCACGGCGGTTTTCTTTATGAAATTGACTTATAGAGATGATCATTTATGATGAGAATCATGAATGGAAATAAGGAAAGGATTCTCATGACCGGCGGTTTCGGTTTTGTCGGATTGCATCTTGCCGACATGTTCGCGCAAGAAGGGTTTAAGATACGTACATTTTCCCGATCGCCGCTGGCTCCGCGGCTTTCTTTTATCGCGGATCACGTCCAGGGAAGCGTGGCAGACAAGTCCTCGTGGCTCCGCGCGCTTGAAGGCGTTGATTACGTGATTCATTTGGCGGTCTATGCCGGATATTACCCTGATTACAGCACCTACCTTACGACCAATTCCGCAAGCACCGCCCTTCTGTACGAAGTGATCGCCGAATACAAACTGCCGGTGAGAAAGATCATCATCGCCTCATCCCAAGCAGTATACGGCGAAGGCAAGTATCGGTGTGAGGAGCACGGCATCTTCTATCCTGAACGCAGAACAAGAGAAAATCTCCTGCGGGGCATCTGGGACATTGCGTGCCCCGCATGCGGCGTCGTAGCGCAGGTCCTCCCATCCGAAGAAGACGACAAGTTAAACGCCGTCTCCATGTACGGCGTATCCAAGATAGCCGCGGATCATACGGCGCGGCTCTTGGGATACTGTCATGATATTCCTACTGCGATCATCAGGAGCTCGCATGTTATCGGTGCTCATCCCCTCATGACTTCCCTGTACACCGGCTCCCTTCCTTCCTTTGTCCAAGCCGCGCTTGCCGGAAAACCAATCCTGATTTCCGAAGACGGCAACCAGTGGCGCAATCTTATTCATGTCAAAGACCTTGGCAGCGTCTACCGATTGTTGCTCAATCGTACATTTGCGGGATGTGTGACGTTCAATGCGGGAGGAACAAAAATCCGCCTTAACGATCTTGCCCAAAAAGCATGTACGGCCGCAGGTATTACGTGCAATCTGATATACGAGACGAAACCAAAACCCTGGGCGTATAGGCACTGGGTCATCTCGTGCGAGAAGATCATGGGGGAATTGGGATGGTCTCCCCGGCATACTGTTGAGGAAGGAGTGGAGGAATATCTTGCAATGGCGCGCACGTTACAGACATTCTAGGGGAACAAAATGCTTTTGCTTCAGCACGCAGCCGCTCTTGCCAGCGGCTGATTTTTTATGTATTCTATGCACACGATGAAAGCAGTAATTTTAGCTGCGGGCGAGGGGAGGCGGATGTTGCCTTTGACGCGCCATACGCCAAAGCCCTTGTTGAAATTTCACGGCAAGCGGATTCTGGATCATATTTTTGACGAGTTCCCGGAGGAAATTGACGAAGTGATTGTGGCAGTGAAATATCTGGGGGATCAGATCAAGACGTATCTGGGCGACACGTATAAAGGAAGGAGCATACGATTTGTTGAGGGTTCTGAAAGGGGCAGCGCATTGAGTTTTTTCGCTTCCCGTCCGCATATAAAAAAAGGAGAGCGGTTTTTTATTATCCAAGGGGACGAGCCGCAGCAAAGAAGCGAATTGGAAGAGTGTCTAGGCCATGAGTATAGTTGGGTGTGTTCCGAAGAGCCCGAATCCCGGCCTACGGGCAGGGCGCTGATAGATGCCGGCGGAAGGATCGTCGGCATCGCGGAGCTGTCCGACGATCCAAATCTGTCGCGGTGGAGTGCCATGGGCACCATGCTCGTCAATACCGATATCTTTGAATACGACCCGGAGTTGCACCCCT
>CAYXAG010000039.1:0-6371 GCA_964462235.1 uncultured Candidatus Saccharibacteria bacterium | reverse complement strand
CTGCTCCCTATTTTCCTGTACCGATGATCTCCGGCTAGCTCACCTGCCGAGAAGCTTAAAAAATATCTCGGGCCCAACCTCTACGCGGCCGGATGCCTCCAGCCGCTTTTTCCCCCGCTGTTGCTTTTTCCAAAGCTTCATCTTCCGGGTGCGGTCTCCGCCGTACAGATACCCTGTCACATCCTTTTTGAGTGCGGGGATTGTCTCGCGCGCAATGATCCGGCCCTCGCTTGAGGCCTGGAGCGCTATGGGAAACAAAGCCCGCGGCAGGAGTTCTTTCAACTTTGCCACTCGCGCCCTGCCGATCTCATACGCGTCTTTTGTCGGCACAATCTCGGAGAGCGCATGAATGCGCTCTCCGGCGACCAGCATGTCCAGACGCACCAGATCCGCCCTCCGCCATCCCGACGGTTCATACGCCATAGACGCAAATCCTTGAGTCGCGCTTTTGAGTATATCATAAAAATCCACGATGATCTCCCGCAAGGGCGCAAAAAATGCGATCTGGAGCCGGTCGGCCCCCCGCGAAATAGTCTCTATCGTCTGGCCGCCCCGCTCATGAATAAGGGTTTGCAAAACACCGAGGAAACGAGCGGGTGCGATGACCGTTACTTTGGTCCACGGCTCTTCCATTGTTTCTCTATCCTGCGGCTCCGGAAGCGTATGCGCGGACTGAATGAGCATGCCGACGCCCCCCCGTCTTGTGACGCGAAAAGAAACCGAGGGGCGCGAAAAAACCACGCGTATACCGTACTCTCTCCGAATGCGCTCGGCAATAATCTCCATGTGCAGGACCCCCAGAAACCCCGCGCGGAATCCTCTACCCACGACCCCCGCGTCTTCGGGCGTAAACACCAAGGCCGCATCTTCCAACTGAAGTTTTTTCAGGGCGTCGCGAAGAATTTCATACTCGTCCTGATTTTCCGGAAAGAGAGACGCCCACACCACCGGAGCCGGTTCCCGATACCCGGGCAACGGCTCAACAGCAACCCGCGAGTAGCCGCGCGACGAATCGCCGCTGGTGATGGTGTCTCCGACTCGTACGCTTGCCGGTTCCTTGATGCCGGTTGCGATGTAGCCGATTTCCCCGGTGGAAAGCTCTGGCACCGGCCCGCGCTCGGGCAGAAAAACCCCAACCTCTTCGGCCGTGAAGTTTGAGTTGCTTGCCATGCACCTGACGCCGTCGCCTTTTTTTACCCTTCCCTCACGGATCCGGACATGCGCGATCACGCCCAAATACTGATCATACTTGGAATCAAAGATAAGAGCGCGCAGAGGCGTCTGCCCCTGCCTGCCGTTGCCGCCGGATGTCCCGCGCGCCGGAGGGGGCAGGCCGGCGACCACGCCGTCCAAAAGCTCTTTGACGCCGGTTCCGACTTTGCCGGAAATTTTGAATATTCGGTCCCCCGGGATCCCCAAGAGGTCCGCCAGTTCTTGTTCGGTTCGCGCGATGTCTGCCGAAGGCAAATCAATTTTATTGAGCGCCGGAACAATGACGAGTTTCTCCTCACGCGCCGCATACAAATTGGCTAACGTCTGGGCCTGTATCCCCTGGGTCGCGTCCACCAGGAGGATGGCGCCTTCCACCGCGGCAAGCGCGCGGGAAACCTCGTATGAGAAATCAACGTGGCCGGGCGTATCTATGAGATTCAGCACGAAATCCTGATACTGCATGCGCACCGGCTGCATTTTAATCGTAATCCCCCGCTCCCGCTCCAGCGGATGCATGTCCAAAAACTGCTCGCGCATCTTGCGCTTCTCCACACTTCCGGTCAGCTCCAAAAAGCGATCGGCCAAGGTAGACTTACCGTGATCAATGTGGGCGATGATGGAAAAATTTCTAATATGCGATGGGTCCATATCCTTATTTCATACTCGCGCCATCCCACTCCGCAGGCAGGACGCCAAGGCCAAACGCATGCCGTCTCACGGCTCCTGCCAATTCACGTATTTCACGATTGCCGGAGATCAAAAGCGCCCCGACATAGACGCCCAGACCCGCCAGGCAAGCTGCGGCGGCCTGAATAAATACTCCGGAAAACCGATCAAGAGAAACGACCATGTTTAGAGGCCGCAATGCCACGTAGCTCGCAAAGCCCGCCAGCGCTGCTGCGGCACCCATCATCGCCACATCCGCCCCATCCGCATACGCGCCAGCACCCGAAGGAAAACGCCTGCGCATCTGGCTGCGCAGACCCCACAAGAGGAACAAAAAATCCAATACATCCCCGATCGCCACCGCACATGCAACTCCCACGATTCCCGCTCCCCCGACCCCTTCCACGCGCAAGAGCCGCATCGCACCGCGCACGAGAAACAAATCCTGATTTTGGAACAGACGCGCCAAGACAAAGGCAAGCATCACCGTAAGAATCGCGGTTGAGACATTTATGAGCAAAGGTTTTTTGGTATTGCCGAGGGCGTAGAACGCACGGATCAATACCGCGCTCAATGACTCGGTGATAATGGCAAGCGCAAAAATTCCCAGAAGGGCCGCGGTCAGCCGCGTATCATGCCACCCGAACCGTCCTGCCCCCAACGCAAGGCGCACGATATGCGCGCGCAGGACATACGAAAAAACCGTGGTGGGCAACACCCACAGGAGCACCGAGCGCATGGTGCCAAACAACGCCCGATAAAATTCTTCGCTGCTGCCCCGCAGGGCGAGGCGCGAAAGGGCCGGGAAGGCCGCCACGGCAAAACTGACACCAAACAGGCCAATGGGAACATAACGGAGATTATTGGCAAATTGAAATATGCTGATGCTGCCCGGCTCCAACGTGGAGGCCAGCGCCACCAATCCGATGCTCGTGAGATTTGACGCCGAAATCGCAACCACTCGCGGGACCGAAAGCGCAAACACTCTTTTTACCGGCGAGGAGATGCGCAGGCGCCACGTCGGCCACGAAAATGGAATCCCAAATCCGAGCGAGATAAACGCCGGCATCTGGACCGCAAGATGGCCAGCCGCGCCCAGGATAACCCCGTAGGCAAGGCCCACCAAGCCCCAGCGCGGAAGAAATACGAGAATCCCGAAGATGATGCCCAGATTGTAGAAGACGGAGGCGAGGGCAAACGCAAAAAATCGCCGGCGCGCCTGCAGGACTGCTGATACGATATTGGAGAGTCCGAGCAGCACCGGACTTGCCATCATAACCCGGGTAAGCGAGATCACGATGGTGCGCTCGGCCGGCCCGAATCCGGGTGCCGACCATCGCACCAGCAACGGAGCCAGGAGAATCGTAATCAGAGAAAATCCGATTGCGGCCATCACAAAAATAGTGCCGAGCTCGCGGATAAAACGCGCGCTCTCCACCCCGCGCTCCTCGCCCATCTCGGTAAGAACCGGAATGATCGCGGCAGACGCCGCCCCCAAAAGAAACAGAGTAAAAAGAAAATCAGGGATTTGGAACGCCGCGTAGTAGATGTCCAGCGAGCGCGACGCCCCGAAGTGTGTCGCAAGCATGCGGTCGCGCAGTATACCCAAGAGGCGCGAGCATAAGCCCGCGCCCCCGATCAGTAACGCCGCGGCATGAATGGAATCCACGGCCCCGCGCAATTTTGCTATACGCATTTTCATTTTTCAATCTGTGTTTTCGTCCGATCTCCTACCGGCGCCTCTTTGCGCTTCTCCGGGGGAGTAGCCGGCGGCACAATGCCGGCCAGCGCCGCCTTGCCCGCCTGAAGATTTGCAAGGATATTTTTGACCTCCGCATTATCCGGATTCAACGCTTGTATTTTCGTAAACTGGTCAATCGCCTGACTCTTCTGCCCTCTCCGGTCGTAGATCAGCCCGAGAAAGTAGCGCGCATTGGAATACATTTCATTCATGGATACCGCACGCTCAAATTCCTGCGCCGATTTGTCCAAATCGTTACGCTGATAATAGAGCAGCCCCAGCTGAAAAGCGATGCCGATATCAAAGGGCGCGGCGCGCTTGGCGTTCTCCACGCTCGCAATCGCCGCGTCAATGTTACCCATACGGATTGCAGCCTGCGCCAGGAGAAAATGCGCGGGCGCGTAATCCGGCTTCAGATCAATGGCCCGCTGGAATACTTTGGCGATCTGGTCAAGATTACTTTTGCGCGCCGCATCCAGATCCGCCCGATCCTTTTGGCTGGTCGCCTGATTTATGGCCGACTGAATCCGATCGGTGAATGTCAAACCGGCCCTCCCCCAGTCCGTATAAATAGACGGATCCGAAGGCGCCAAGTCAGCCGCTTTTTGGTAACTGGAAAATGCCAGCTGCTCGGACCCCTGGATGAAAGGGATCACCAGCTCGTACAAAGCCCCTTGCGTGCGCCAGAGCTGGGCGTCTGCAGGCTGAAGACTAACGGCTTTCTGCGAATCCGCAACCGCCTGCGATACCGCGGATTGAAACTCGTTCTGGACATTTTGTCCCTGGGACGCGCGCTGAATGATGTTGCGGATTTCTTGGGTGCGGATCGTCGTGAGAAGCTGATAGATGACATAGTTATTTCCCTCCAGTTGACTCGCCCCTTCCAATTCCTTCACGGCGGTATCAAAATTGCCTCGGTTTGCCGCCGCGACTCCTCTGCCGATGGCCGCAGCTGCGCGCAGACGCCCGACTTCCATAAACACGCCCGCCACCGAGAATGCAAGCAGAAAAATCACGACCAGCGAAGAAAGAAACACGCTCCAAGGCGCACGGAAAGTGACTGCACCATCCCTGATGCTCCAGAAACTTCCCGTATCGGATGGCATCTGGGCGCGGCTGGCCGTCTCCGATTCCTCTCCATCCGCCGCCTGCTCCATGCTGACTTCAAGCAGCTCTCCGCCTTCTTGGGTCAGGACATCCAAGGTCATCTCCCCACCAGCCGCCTCCTCTCCCGAATCTTCCCTGCGGGATTTACCCAAAAGAACGGTCAGCAGGCCCGAGGTCATAAACAAGATCAATGCCAGAGAAAGATTGGCCGGATACAAACAGGCGATAATAAGGGCCGCGGCATTTCCCAAGAGTGCTGCCATCGTCAAGGGATCGTTCAAATACGACATCTGCTCTTCGGGCAGGTGGTTGGCAAACACAATCCGCAAAAAAAGCAACAGGCCCCCGAGCGCATATGCCGCCAAAGCCATGAACCCAAGAATGCCCACCGTCGGAAAAAGAGTCGTTGCCCATGAGTATCCCTGACTGAACCGAGCTCCCCAGAAAGCCGTCTGATTGATGGAAGGGTCGCGCCACCGCGCCCAATCCATGGCAAACGTCCCCGGACCCGAGCCGAAGAATGCCTGTCGCGATCCTTCTTTGAAAACCGCGCGAGCAGTTGAGAGAGTCGCCGAGAAGGACGGCGAAACCTCGGGAGGAAGATTGAGCCCCGGAGCCAGCGGGGTGCGAACCATCATCATCGCCATCACAACGACAGAAAGCCCCAGAGTCGCCCACATGCGCCACCCGGAAAGCCAACGATCTCGGCCGGAAGTCATGCGATTCTGTATCACCAAGAGTCCGAAAAGAAATATCGAGGCGCCCAAAAGGACGATCAGAGAAGTGCGGAAATTGATGAGTAGGATATCCAACAAAAACAAACCCATAGCCGCGACAAACGCCCCCCGTACCCATCGGCGCCACAGCCCTGCAGCGCCGGAAAAAGCACATCCGGCCGCCATCACAAATAGCGCGCTGTAAAAGAGCGAGAGCCCGTTGATCGTGCCGACCACGTTGGCGTCCGACGCGCCGGAAATCTGGAGATACTTGAAGACTGAAATTCCTGTCAAAAGCTGGAGTGCTGTCAGGGCCGCCGATATCGCTCCGGCAAAAATCAGCACCGAGAGGAACACGCCCACTTCCCCCCGCCGCCGCAGCGTGCCGCCTATCACCAGACTTGCCAGCAGCAGGGCGACAACCGAACTGAATTTTTCCGCAGAGGGATCAGCAAGAATCGCCGAAAAAGCAGGTGCTTTGGACATCGCGGTTGAGACGCCAAAAACCAAAAATATCCCTACACTGCCCCAGACCAGGGGCGAGTGCCGATAGTGGAACTGGCCGGAGGCCAGCACCGCAAGAAGCCAAAAGATGGTGGCAACCAAAATTAAAATACCAAAGACAATCTCCCGCCCCAAATCCATACCGATAGGAAGGGGGACAAACCCCAGCGGCAGAAACGCTGCCAAAACATAAAGCGCTATTTTTGCGCCGCGCTCCAGACGACTTGTCATAGAATGCATAGATGTATGAACTTCCGACCAACAAGTTGGATCAGAATTATCAGGTTAACATATAAATCATATAAATAGCGTAGTATAGTTTGCGGCCATTCGCAAGAACCGCATGTCATTTTTCAAACCCCTACAAAGCCGCAGATAGGGTGGTGGTCGCATCGGTCGTGGTGCCGGCAGGTCCGGCGGTATCC